>RFJO01000050.1 GCA_003694495.1 Candidatus Woesearchaeota archaeon | reverse complement strand
TTTGTATATAGTTTTACTTGCAAAACACTTCCATCTTTCTTTTTAATTTCAGAATCTATTGAGAACTCTTTTTTCTTTTTTAATAATTTTTCAAACTCTTTTTTTTGTTTTATATCTTTATAGAACACAAACTCTTTGCCTAGGATTTCATTTTTTTTATAACTCAATAATTCTGTTGCTGTTTTGTTGCATTCAACAATCCTTTTATTTTTATCAAGCAAGAACACTCCATGGTTAGAAGAATCTAATATTAAACTTGCTAACTCATTCTTATCTACTTCACCTCTTTTCATACTAAACTAGAAAGCTTTTTAATATAAAAATGTAACTATAAAATTTTCACTTTGGTTCCTAAAGCTTGCCCTGGCAAACCTTTCTCAAAGATTGCCCTTACAACACCTTTATTCCCATGTAAAGCTTTAATTTCCCCATTAATCTCTTTACCTGTTGGTGTTTTCCAGACAACTTTTTTCCCAACTAATGATTTAGCTTTTTCTTTATCATATCCTTCAACAGATATCAGGATATGATCCATCTTTTGCGTATGCCTTCCTTGCCTAAAATTATTTATTGTTCCTTCCATTTTCATCTCAACAATATTTCAATTTCTTTTTCGATAATATTTTTTAAGCTTTCAAACAGGTTTTGGTTTAGGTAGATGTTTTGTGCAGGCTTTTTTGTCGTCATTGCTTTTTCGTAATCTTCGGGCTTGCACGGATTAACATTAGTTAAACTACCATCCTTGGAAACCTTTGCCCTTAATAAATCTTCCCTTTTTTGTAAGTTTTTCACGATAAATGCTTCACTTCCTATAAACACAACCTCCCCAACCTGATCTTTATCGTATTTAAACCTAACCTTAGCTTTTTCCATTTCTATTGCTTTTTTCCTTTGTATTTGCTCAACTAATGTTTTTATGAAGATCCTTGCATCTTTCATTGCCTTGTTAGCTTCCTGCTTGCTTAATTTTCCTTCAATATAATCTTTTTTAGCCTTTTTGACGTTTTTGTACAATTTTATGAACTTTTGCGGCATTTTTTCTTTATTTACTAAATACTCTTTAAGCAGGGTTTCCAGTTTTGCATCGCTAACTTTTTCAACCCCTGCCTCTTGCAGGTAATCTTTCGCCACTCTAACACAAGTTTCATACGCATCAACTATGCTTTCCTTTTGCGTTTTTTCTTCAATTTGTGCAAACATCTTTTTTATTCTTTTTAGATAATCTTCTGCATCTTTTAGCAGTTTATCAATTTGCGTACCTGTAACTTCTTTCAGGTTACCATGTTCAATATCCTTGTACGCTTTTCTGATCTTAGCTAAAATCTCCACATACTTCTTTTCAAGCAGTTTTTCTTTTTTTACAAAGATTTCTTCCAGGAGCTTTATGGTTTCTTTAGGCGTTGGCGGCGGTATCCCGTAAAGCATCAACGCTGCCTGTGCCGGGTTTAACACGGCATAATACAAATCTTCGCCCACGACTGAGAGCATTTTATGCTTAATCCTTGTCAACAGCCTTTCTCCCAAGTCCATATTCATGTCAATTGCTTCAGGTGAAGGTTTAATCCTGCCCATTTGGAGTAAAAGCTTCCACGGCATGAACACTCCTCTATCATACAACGGCACACCGTCCCTAAGTAAGGTAAATATTACAGGGTTAGCTTCTTTTATATTATCCCAGAAATCTGTCAGGATATATGTTTGCACATGAAACTGTTTTTTCACGCCTGTTATCTTTGACGCTTCAAATCCCATGCTTACAATGATTGCTCTTAGTTTATCTTTAAGCTCCGCCCTTGACATCTTTTTTACGTCGGTATCATCAACAATAACGTAAACATCGATATCGTTAGACTTTTCCCCTCTAAATAATGAGCCAGCGGCCACATAACTTACTATATACTTTTCAAACTTTTTGATCGTCATAGACTTATGCACTTCTGCAATTTTCACAGCAGCCAGCAAATCAGCAGGGTCATACACTGGGGCGCTCATTGAAATTATTTTAAGCAGCTCATATTTAGCATCATAACATGCTTCCTTAAGCTCAGACGTCAACATAACTTCCGGATAAAAGTTCTTGTCAACTTTAGCTGCAACATCATCAATTATTTGTGTTAATCTTGCTACAAGCTCATTTTTTGACATTTTTTTAGAATCAGAATCATCCACCATAACCAATATGTTAATCTTTTTTGGGTCTTCTTTTTCTCCCGGCTTAGGCTTTTCAGGCGGCATCAAAGCAATCCCAACAACATACTTATCAAGTTTTTCTAGAACTTTCTTTTTAAAATCATCCATCTTTTTCTTCAGTTCATCCATTTTTTTCTGCATTTCTTTTGTCAGCTTTGGCACGCCTTCAGGTAATTTTTGATTCATTTTATTTCACATCTCCTATTAATTATTTATAAACATTTTGGTTATATTTATAAAAAATAGGTCTTTTTATTTATAAATTAATCTATATTAAATCCATATTATGTGTGACATTTTTTTAATATTCAAAATTTGCATAATATTTTCTTACTCGTTCATAAAGCTCCTTATTTTTTTCTTTTAACGGCTTAATAATATTTTCTGTATCAATAAGTTCATCAGTTTTTGTGCTTTTAACTGCCTCTTCTATAAATTCTCTCGCTTCATCATCCTCTTCTGGTATACTTTGTATTAGTTTTTCCAACAGGCTTGCTCTTTCTTTTGTTTCTTTAAACTTTTGGTAGGTTTTTTTACCCAGGCAACTTTCAGCATAATCGCACCACTGCGCACACCCATAATCTTTCATTAGCTTATCATAATCCTTTTCCACAACTTCACCGCAGTTATGACATTTTCTTTTTAGGTCGTCGTAAAAGAATTCCACTTCAGTTCCGCACTTTTTACAATCTTGGTACGACACATAATCCTCTGGTTTTCTAGTGTTAAGGCTTTGCCCGGGGCACTTCATATTATCTCACCGCCTATGCTTATCACTCGTTTATAGACTTTCAAGTCAGGATTAGTTTCCTCCACGGCTTCTCTCACAGCATGATACATTCCCGAGCAGCAAGGCACTTCCATGATTGCCACGGTAACAGATTTAGGGTTGTTCATTTGAATTATATCTTTTATTTTTTGTTTATACGCCTCAAGGTCGTCGAGCTTTGGACACCCGACAGCCAAAGCCTTGCCTTTTAATAGCTCTTGATGAAATGCACCGTAAGCAAACGGCACGCAGTCAGCGCAAACAAGTATGTCTGCATTGTTAAAGTAAGGTGCAGCAGGGTTAACAAGATGCAACTGCACTGGCCATTGCCTAAGCTGCGTTGTTACATCCCCTTTCTTGCTATCATTATCCACTTTTAGCTCAAGCGTTCTTGACCCTGGACAGCCCATATGCATATGGCTTCTTTCTTCTAGTTCAACTTCTATCCCTTTCTCGTTAAGAAACTCTTTTGCTTGGTTAAGGTATTGTGTTTCATTATGATCTTTTAGATGTTGCAGATGGGCTTTTATTGTATTCTTTCCATGCTTAACAATTTGTTCCATAACTTTCCTTTCATCATATGGCTGCGCTTCCCTTTCCACAACCTCCATTGCTCCAGTCGGGCACTCTCCAACGCAAGCCCCCAACCCGTCACAAAAAAGGTCGCTCACTAGCCTTGCTTTTCCATCAATAATTTGCAACGCGCCTTCCGGGCAAGAAGGTATACAATTCCCGCACCCGTTGCACAAGTCTTCATCTATTTCTATTATTTTTCTTACTGCCATTTTTTACCTCGCTAATTTTTCTTTCACATACTGCGCATACCTCCACGCTGTTTCAACAATTTTATCTTTATTATTACCTTCTAATGCTTCTTCAACACAACTCACATAATTATTGTTCTTGTCTTCATATAGTTCTTTTGATGACATGTTACAATTAACATTTTTGTTAACATCCCCATGGAACATTTTTATTGTATCAATGGCATTTTTTAAGAAAGTCTTGTTAACTTTTTTTCCAGCTTCGATTGCTTTACACTCTTTTTCAATTTCGTCAGATATTTTTATTAGATATTCATTCACTTTATCACTCTCCTTAATATCTTTTTTATACTAAATACAAAAACGATACTTATTTAAATAATAGATGGTTTCCAAAATAATACTATGGATAACAAATGTACAATAAACCAGGTTGTGTCGTTTATTGGCAAGCGTTGGACTTTGTTGGTTTTGTTAGAGCTTTATAAGCACAACAACACTTTGCGTTATTCCCAGCTTAAGCGTTGTTTGCCTGGCATAACCCCTAAAGTTTTGTCGATGCGCTTGAAAGAGCTTGAACATGAAGGATTAATCTTAAAAGACTTGGACGTATCTTCTTTCCCAATCAAAACAACGTATACATTAACGCCTAGCGGTATAGCTTTTCTAAAGATAATTGACGACATGAAAGATTGGGCGTTAAAATGGAAAGTAAAAAATAAAGCTTGTTCCAGTTCAGATTGCAGGGATTGTCCTTTAGACTAACTTTTCAGGGTAAAGTTTTAGTATGCTTTCTTTTTTAGCCTCACAGATCCCCCGTTCTGTTATTAATCCTGTTACAAGCTCCGGCGGTGTTACGTCAAATGCATAGTTCACAGCGTTGCTTTGTTCAGGCGTAAGCAAAACTTTTTCAATTTTTCCGTTTAAAAGTCCTTGTATGTATTTAACTTCTTCCCCGCTTCTTTGTTCAATAGGTATATCATAGCCGTTTTCAAGTTCCCAGTCAAATGTAGAGGACGGCAAGGCAACATAGAATGGTACATTGTTAGCTTTTGCCGCCAGGGCTTTAAGGTACGTTCCAATCTTGTTTGCCACGTAGCCTGTATACGTTGTCCTGTCAGTTCCAACGATTACCATGTCCACTAACCCGTTTTGCATTAAGTGCCCGCCGACGTTGTCAGCAATGACAGTATGCTTAACTCCGTGCATGTTAAGTTCCCACGCGGTCAACCTCGCACCTTGGTTCCTTGGCCTTGTTTCATCTACCCAGACATGGACGTCTATGCCTCTATTGTATGCTTCATATATTGGCGCAGTAGCTGAACCGTAATCAACAAAAGCCAGCCACCCGGCGTTGCAGTGGGTAAGGATGTTCACTGTAGAATTTTTTCTTTTACTGATATCTTCAATTATTTTGTACCCGTGCACTCCGATCATCCTGCAATACTCTGCATCTTCATCCTCAATCTGTTTAGCAACATTCCTTGCAACATTTACTCTGTCTTCAATGTTAGATTTTTTTATTTCATTTAACTGCCTATCAATAGCCCACTCAAGGTTTATTGCCGTTGGCCGTTGTTGTTTTAAATAGTCTCCCATTTTTTCCAACTCTTCAACAGATTTGGCTTGTTTAGCTGCCACATACATTCCCCATCCGGCAGTTGCGCCAATTAACCCAGCGCCCCTGACGTGCATGTCTTTAATTGCGACTGCAACATCTTCAACTGTGTTTAAGTCTTCTATAACAAACTCATGCGGCAACCATCTTTGATCGATTATTTGTACTGTGTCTTTTTCATTAAGCCAGATTGTCCTGTAATGTTTTCCGTTTACATTCATTTTAATTTTGGGATAATGGAACTATAAATATAAATATTTCTAAACAAAGATTGCATAAAGATTAAAATATGCTATTTAGTCAAATTACTATATTTTTATCTAACTCTACTACGGATTCAAAATGTTTAGTTTGCGGGAACAGGTCAAACAACGCTGCAGAGCTTATTTTGTATTCCGGAAGTTGTTTAATTTCTTTTTCCAACTGTTTTACATTGCATGAAATGTAAACAATCTTTTTTGGTGCGAGTTCGTTAATTGTTTTGATTGTTTTGGGATGCATTCCGCTCCTTGGCGGGTCGCAGACTAACACAAAATCTTTCCCTACGTTGATTTTTTTCAGGTTTTTTGCATCCAGGCAAATTGCCTCAGCATTGTTTACATTATTTAGCTTAATGTTCATTTTTGCTGCATCTACTGAGCCTTGAAATTCTTCCACTAATATTATCTTATCAAAATATTCGCTATTAATTATGCCGAACGTGCCCACGCCGGCGTAAAGGTCAACGAGTTGACCTTTTTCATTTTTTAACAAAGAACTGACATACTTGTGCATTTGTTCAGCCATTGCTGTATTATTCTGGAAAAACCCTTGCACAGAAAACATAAACCTTTTCCCAAGCAAGACTTCTTCAATCATATCTTTTCCTTTCACTACAAAATAATCGTTTGATATTGAAACATCAGAGTTATGTTTTACATAAGTCACAATTACGTTTTTTGCCGTAGTATCCTTTGCAAAATCTTTTATCTTATCAACAGCATGCTTAATTTTTGTTGAATCTGCGTTTAATACAAAAGAGATTGAAGAATCCTGTTTTGTTGCCCTAATCACGGCAAACCTAAAGGTGCCTGTATGCTTTTTCACATCAAACGCATCTATCTCTTTAAAGAACTCTTTAATTTCTTTTATAAGCTCATTAATCCTTTCATCTGCAATTTTGCATTCGTCTATATTTACTATGGAATACCACTTTCCTTTTTCCCTTAACCCCAGCCCGTTTTTATGGAATATGAAATCCATTCTGTTTCGGTAATTGAATGGGTTTAGATAAAAAACGTTTACATCTTCAAAGTTTATTGCTTTTTTTAACATTTCAACTTTATTTTTTATTTGAAGGTTATACTCGACATGCTGCAGGCTACACCCACCGCATTTCCCGTAAAATTCGCATTTAGGTTCAGTCATTTTTAACAGGTAATTTTAATTGTTTAATAAATGTTTTTAGAACATGTATGGGCCCACCCGGATTCGAACCGGGGATCTACGCCTTGTAAGGGCGGTGTCATAGCCACTAGACCATGGGCCCGTTTTAATTAAGAAAATATGCAACATTTAAAAATTTATCGCATTTTGCCAGACACAGTTTATATAAAAAATAACATTCTTCAAAATCAAAGCAATTTGCTCGAAACAAATCGAAATCTTTATAAATGCACCTAATTTTTCAAAATACATTCTATTTATTAACGGAGTTGAAAAGAATGGCAGAAAAGCAAATTGATAAGATTAAACGTTTAATGAGCCAACCTGATAGGATAAGAAACATTGGTGTTGCAGCTCATATAGATCATGGTAAGACGACATTTTCCGATAACTTGTTGTCTGGTGCAGGCATGATTTCGGAAGAATTAGCCGGCCAGCAGCGTGCTTTAGATTTCCACGAAGACGAGCAAGAGCGTGGAATAACTATAGACTCAGCTAATGTATCTATGGTTCACGGTAAAGAAGGCGATGATTATTTAATCAACCTTATCGACACTCCAGGTCATGTAGACTTTGGCGGTGATGTAACAAGGGCAATGCGTGCAGTTGACGGTGCTATAGTTTTAACATGCGCAGTTGAAGGCATCATGCCGCAGACTGAGACTGTTCTAAGGCAGGCGTTGAAGGAAAGGGTCAAGCCTGTATTATTCATAAACAAGGTTGACAGGTTAATCAAGGAAGTTAAGTTAACCCCTGAGGCAATGTCACAAAAGTTTATGACTATAATAAACAATGTAAACAAGTTGATTGAACAATTAGCTCCAAATGAATATAAAGAGAAATGGAAAGTTAACGTTCAAGACGGTTCTGTTGCGTTTGGTTCTGCTTTTCATAACTGGGCGTTAAGTTTTCCTTACATGCAGAAGTCAGGTTTAACATTTAAAGATATAATTGATGCTTATGAAAGCGAGGGTGAAAAGTATAAGGAATTAAAAAAGAAAGCCCCTATCCACGAGGTTGTTCTTGACATGGTTGTTAAGCATCATCCTTCCCCTAAAGAAGCTCAGCTTTACAGGGTTCCAAAGATTTGGCACGGTGAACTTGATTCAGAAGTTGGTAAAGCTTTGGTAAACTGCGACCCATCAGGCCCTGTAGCTTTTGTAGTTACCAAAATTGTTATTGATAAGCATGCTGGCGAGGTTGCCGCAGGCAGGTTGTTTTCAGGCACAGTTAACTTAGGCGACGAAGTTTACCTTAACATGGCTAAGAAAAAGGTAAGGGTTCAGCAGGTTTCAGTTTACAAAGGTGCTCAACGTGTAGCGTTAGAAAGTATTCCTTGTGGGAATATTATAGGTTTAGTTGGGTTGAAGGGCGTTTTTGCCGGTGAGACTGCTTCAACTATAGAAATGGAACCTTTTGAAGCAATCAAGCATATTTTTGAACCTGTTGTTACAAAATCCATTGAAGCAACCACCGCAGCTGATCTTCCAAAGCTTGTTGAAGTATTAAAACAAGTGGCAAAGGAAGACCCATCAATCAAAGTAGAAATTAATGAAGAAACCGGTGAAAACTTAATCTCAGGCATGGGTGAATTACATTTGGAAGTTATCGAAGACAGGATTGTTAAAGAAAAAGGATTGAAAGTTAAAACATCTCCGCCTATTGTTGTTTACAGGGAAACTGTAACAAAACGTTCTGGCGAGTTTGAGGGTAAATCTCCAAACAAGCACAACAAGTTTTACTTTGTTGTTGAGCCATTGGAAGACAACATTTATGAAGCTATAAAAGCAGGTGAACTTCCGGAGATGCGTTTAAAAAAGAAGGACACTGCTGTATTTGATAAACTGGTAGAGCTTGGCGTCTCTCACCAGGACTCAAAACGTTATTCTGAGATCTATAAAGGCAATGTTTTGATAGACGATACGAGAGGTATTGTTCACATTGGAGAAGTTATCGGTTTAGTACAGGACGGTTTTGAGCAGGTCATGAACAAGGGTGGCCTTGCTGAAGAACCATGTACAAAGATGAAAGTAAGGTTAATTGACTGTAAGCTTCACGAAGATGCAATCCACAGGGGCCCAGCTCAGGTTCACCCGGCAATAAGGGATGGTATAAGGGAAGCTATCCGGGACGCAAAACCTATGTTGCTCGAGCCTGTACAGATTATGCAGATTGATGCAATGGCAGAACACATGGGCGAAATATCAAAGTTGGTACAAAACAAGCGTGGCCAGTTGTTAAGCATGGACCAGCAGGGTGAACAGTTGGTGGTAAAAGCTGTACTTCCGGTAGCAGAACTGTTCGGCTGGAGTTCAGATTTAAGGAGCGCAACATCAGGTCGTGGTTCAAGTTTTGTTGTTGACCAGCGTTTTGATAAGTTGCCTGAAGCGTTGCAGGATAAAGTTATAAGGCAAATAAGGCAGCGTAAAGGCCTTGACTAATTTTTTCTTTTTTTAAAATTCGTATTCAAACCTTAGCACAAACTTTCTGTTTCTGATTATTTTCCAGAAAGCCAGGGCTAATATGCTAGCTGTTAAACCAGTTAAAGCAAATGTAAGCGCCAAGTTTAAAACGCTTAATGAAGTATAAGATAAATAGTTTGCAACAAACGGCATTAAAAAGTTTGACAATACTACACCTATAATTATGTCTAAAGGTATTGAACTTATTTCTATCTTCACGGAAATAAAAATCAATTCGAACATTATAGCTGCTGCAACGAAGGTATAAACCTTTGCCCAGTGCATTCCTTCAAATGGTTGCATGTTCATTGTAAGCAAGGAAGTTATTGAATAATACAACATGGCTGTTCCTGCTTTATTCACAAGCATCGCCAAAATTGTTAATAGAAAATTTCCTACAAGCATAATTATTATAATCTTTAACATTAATGATTCAACCAAGAAGTTTACAACATAGCTTGCAAAAATCCACATTATTACTGCAAACAAGATCGTTGCAATGTCTCTTAACCTGTAAGACCTGAAACACTCGAACGCTATCATTTTACTTTAATTATCCCCAGCTTTTCCTTTTCTGGGATTTCTTCCTTAGACAGTTTTGATTTATATACAGGAAGCTTACTTTTTATTTCAGCCAACCTTTTCCTGTACGCATCCATTTTTATGTTATATATGGTCCCAGAGATTTCTTTCTTTTTAAAATACCTGACCTGTGTATCCTTCATAAGGTTTTGTATCATCCTTTCTTCAATTTCCATTCTTCTAATTTTCTCTTTAATATAATGTTTTTGCACAGGCTTAAATAACACTGCAGCAATCAACACCACCACAAAAAGCACAAGAAGTATTTGTTTCCTCCACTTTATGATATAACTTTGCCCTGCGATTATAAAACTTTTCAGGCTTGCTTTTTCTGACAACTTATTTTCCAAGCTTGAATCAATATAATCTAGTAAATCTTTAGCAGCTTCAAACTCATCATCAACTAGGTAATCTGACACATTTTGCCATAGCCTACGTTCTTCAGTAACATTTATTCCTTCCTTCTTATAATCATTTATTTTCAGTTCAATTGCACGTTTATAGTCCACAAGATATAATCCTTCATCTCTTCTTTCTTTCATCTTTCTAAACATATAATCTATTTTGGTTTTGTTAGGCTCTTTTTTTGCTTGTTCTTCTTTTATAAGATTAAATGTTGTGTTAAAAAACTCTGTTGGCAACCCCAGTTCATTAAATTCTTGCATATAAGATTTAACAAAAGTTTCGTTATTTGCACTAACACAAATAGCAAAAACTACAATTAATACAATTATAGCAAATATTTTGTTAAATTCCATTCTTGTACAACACTCTGTTAACTTCTTCCTTTGGTTTTTGTTTAAACTTCGCTTTAACCCTATGCCACAACCTTGGATCCTTAAACTCTTCTCCTGCAATGCATGCAGCAATCTTCTTAAATTCTACAGCTGCTTTTGACTTAGGCTGGTATAATATAACAGGCACAGTTTCAGCAATCGATTTTGCAACATTAGTATCTTCAGGTAACACCCCCAACACAGGAATTTCAACTGTTCTTTCAATTTCATCTACTGTAAGTTCATACCTTCTCTTTTTTACTCTATTCACTATAATACCTATAACTGGCGTATTTTTTTGGTTAGCTAACTTAACTGCCATCAACGTAGTGCTCAACGTTGGATAATCCGGGCTGGTTATTATAAGGATTTCATCGGCAGCAAGAATTGTTGCTATCATTTCATCTTTCATGTTAGGTGACGAGTCTATCAGTATAAAATCATAACTTTTTTTCAAATGTTGTATTTTTTGTTTAAGTTTATTATGATCAATTTTTTTATATAAGAGGGAAGCCGGTATTATGTCAAACCCATGCTCATGGTTTATTATTGCATCTTTAACCTTTGTTTTGCCTTTCATCACATCATGTATGGTTATGTCAGGCTCAATCACTCCCACATGTATGCCCAGGTTGGGCGCGCTAAAATTCGCGTCTATCATTAGCACATCTTTGTTAAACTCCGTGGCCAACGCAGCTCCTAAGTTGGCCGTGCAACTAGTTTTACCCACCCCGCCTTTTATTGAAACTATTCCGATTATCTTTCCCTCTTGTTTCATTTTTTATACACTCCTTTTAATTTTTTCAAGATATCATGCTTTTTTACTTTTTTCTTTTTGATTTTAACAACCTTCTTCTTTTTCTTAATTCTTACAATAGGTTTTGCTTTAGGCTTGATTCTTTTTAACTGATAAACCTCTTTAAGTCTTGAAACAACACTTTGTTTTTTCAAATGCAACATTTTTTTCTTTAGTTTTTTCCTTATCTTTAACCTGATTTCTGGCTCTTTATTTTTTCTAAACAACCTCTTCAAGCTGGCCTTCAATTCAATCGCAGATTTGTCTTTCTCAACTTCTGCAAGTTCTCTTTCAAGCTCATTATATTGTGCAAGATACTTTTTCCTGCTTAACTTCCCTTCAACAAAATAAGCCCTTTGAACTTTTTTGATAGCGTTTTCAAGTTCTTTGCTTTCCCTTTCAAGGTCTTTAATTTGTTTTTCTTCCCTTACAAGCTTAATCCTTTGGGTTCTTAACCTTATAAGAATAGCTTTGATCCTTGTTAACCTTTTTTCATAATTATACATATACTTATGATACTCTGTCGGTCCGATATTTTTTTTGTTAAAGTATCTGTCTTGCAACTCTTCAATCAACCCGGAAATGACAGCTTGTTCTTTTATTAAGTTCTTTATCCTTTGGTTTATAACGATAATAGCAATCTTTCTTGAAAGGTAGTATAACGTTAACAGTAGTCCTAATAAAATTATCAGTATTAAGTACCAGTAAGTTTTTATTATCCACAGGATACTATACTTGCCTTGTGTTTCTAAAATTAAAGCAAAGTTTGCATCCCTTAACCTTATTTCCGCAGTGTCAAGGTCTTCCCTTTCAAAGGCAGCAATCGCAAGATTTAACAATTTGTTAGTTTCAATAGGGTTAAGCCCTCTAGATTTGGCACTTTCAATATTTTTCTGCAAGTTTAATATATCTTTGTTTATGGTTACTTCCCTTTTCTTTATTCTTTTTATTTGGTTCACAATCTTTGCCACTTCGCTAAATTCAAGGTTGTCAAGATTATTCTTTGCCTGTTCAAGCAGAGCTTCAGCGTTTTTATATGGTAATTTGTTGTCTTTTAGATATTTAACAATCTTTTTAGCCTCTTGTAGTGTTAAGTTTGCTCTTAACGGCGATACTTTGCCCAAGAATAGCTTAAAGAAATTTTGTTGCTTAAACTTGTTACTTGTAGGCATATAGCCAGCGTAAGTTGTTATAAGGTTGTATTTGTCAAAAACTGTAACCTTTGGCGCCTTTATTCTTACCTTAAACTCGACAGTTTCTCCAGGCTCAACAAACTTGTAAGGCGGTGTAAGCACTTCCAGTTCTTCAGGTATATAACCTCCTATTTTAAGTTCAAGGTTTGATATTGTGTAATTATACTGGTTTTTGAACCTGAATATGAATATCTCTTCAGAAGCTTTTTCCAGGTCAAGCCTTGCAAATATCCTTTGCAAGTTTATCCTTGTACTTTTCCCGTTAATTTCCTGCACACTTAACTTGAAATCCGTGTAGCCATCTTCGTCAACATCAATTTCCTTTATTTGGCCAATTTTTACATTAAATATCCTTGGGATTGACCTTAACTCAAACGTTACATAATCATGACCTACATATGATATAGTTAAACTATGGTTATTTATCGCGTCTGTTGTTAATATAAGCGACTCGTTTTCATCTAACGTTGTCACAACATTTTCATTTTCATTATAGACTCTTAAGTTTACATACTTTTGTTCTTTCACATAACTTATCCCACCTCCGCCACCGCCTCCTCCTGCGCTGGTACCACCTCCTCCGCCTGTAGTGACTGTAGTGGTTGTAGGCTTGGTGCTAACCTCAACTGTCTTTTGCGCGCTATCAGTTTTATTTGTCGATGTGTTTACACTAACGCTTATTGTCTTACTGCCAGTTTCGGCGGTTGAAGATATGGTTGCAGTAATGTTACTGTAATACTTTTCTCCAACTGCCAATGTGCTTATAATCTCACTAATGTTGCCAGAGGTAACGCTCCAGTCGCTTGGTATGGACCAGTTTAAGCTTATGTTATGCAACACAACGCTCCCGGTATTTTCCACTAAAGCCGTCATTAACACGCCAGTTTGTTCCTGCTCAACCGTCGGGTCATATTCAATAATGTTTACTGAAATATTTTCGGTTGGGGTTGACGAAACCCTTAAAGTTGCAGTAGTGTTTAGATAGGATGGGTCAATGGTTGCGTTCGTCGCATTAACCCTTATAGTGATAAGATAATCAGCTTCAGATGCCGGTGCGGTTGCGTTAACAAGTATCATTTTGTACGAGTTCGCTTCCACAACGAACGGATCAGTTATGTTAAAGCTTACAAACGTTCTTTCATTTCCAGTAGATGGATTATAAGCAAAAAGGTCAAAGCTTAAGTTTATGTCAGCAGTATTATTTACATACAATGTTCCCAGGCTTACAGTCTGGCTAACATTTGCCAGTATTGTGCCAAATGAGGGCGGGCTTCTTATCCATGAATATTCGTTTAGTATTGATAGGTTAGTCAAGCTTGAATATTTTGAATTATTGTTAGTATCATTCGCGTACACGAAATACGTCCAGTTGCCTTCATACAACGGCGTGAAGTTTGCATAGAAAGTTATAACATTACTATAATTATGCATTTGTATAACTGTATAATTAGTTTCATTTTCAAACTTATAATACAACCACACAGAGTCAATTATGAAATCTGTTACGTTTGCATACACATCAACTGTAACCCCCGGGTCAAGGCCAAGCGCATCGTTCGGATCATTTGTTACATTGCTTATGGTTGGGTCTGTCGTGTCTACGACTGTAAAGTTATAATATGTGAAATTATAGTTGTTTGCGAAATCAATTGTAGTTATAGTATAATTATAACTGTTAAGCTGTGTTGGGGTATAGTTAACGTACCACCAGCCAGCTGTGGTTGTGCCGTTAGCTTTCACCATGCTTATGTTGGCCTGGTCGTTAAAGCTAACCAGTACACTATTTAACCACGTTGTAGAATCTTTTATGTAAGCTTGCACAACTTGTTTATCTCCGCCTTCTAATATGCTAGTCTTCTGTGTTAAATTATAAACCTCAGGCGGGGTAGCATCAACTTGCAAATTGTTTAGGTAAACACTGCAGTTAAGGTTTCCTAAAGTATCATTTGCACAAACCCGTAATGTGTTAGGCGGAAGGTAATTATCAGGCACGTTCATTGAGCTTCTAAACCTATAATAGTCTACAACTTTAAAGATATAATCAGCGTTACTGTTTTCTGAAGATTCTCCTTTAGCGTAGATATCGCTTAAGTTTATTGCCCACCTGTAATAATGGAACCCGCTGTTTGAAGCTTTTAACGTAAGCCAGTACTTTGTGTTAGCTGTTAAGTTTATAACATTGTCTAAGGTAATGTTAAGCATGGTAAAACTGCTGCCAACTTCAGAGTTCTGGATGCTTTGTTCTACAACCAAGTTAGAATAATTCGGGCTGTTAGACCCATTGTCCGTAAAGATATAAATTTTTGGGTCAGTTGTGCCTGAACCAATCCTTCTTATTAGGATACTTATTTCTTTTACACTCATGTCTTCAGCTGGTGTAAACGACTGGGAAGTGTTCTTAAGCTGGTTGCTGAACAATGCCGCATCGCTTATAGCTGTTGTGTACGCAGTTTCGTTAAGCCTTGAATATATCGTAACATTCGCTCCGTCGTTTAACGAATAATAAACCGCGCTTATCCCTGCAGGGTCGATAGCGGTTACGTTTATTGCTAAAGGCCTAGAATTGTATAATACGGCATTTTCTGGGAAGTTTAAAATTAAGTTTGGTTTAACAATGTCTACAATAAAAGTTATTGCGGTATAGTTTATGTTGCCCGCGGAATCTTCAACATACAACGTAAAATTATTGGTGCCGTTTATAACACCGTTTGCCGCTGTTAGCGTTATGTTATCACAGTTTGCTATTGTAGTGTTACTGCCTGAATTAATGCTGTAATAACATTGGTTTATTCCTCTATCATCATTGTATGTAAAGTTCACGTCTAGGTTAGTGTCAGCAAAGAACTGGTTATCTTCAGGTTGCACTAATGTTAATGAAGGCTGTGTCAAATCAAGGTAAAATGTTTTTGTTTCTGACCAGTTTTTGTTATTATCTTCATCTGTACAACTCACGTTCCAATAATGCAAGCCTTCGTTAATGTTGTTGATTACAAATATTGTATCTGTCGAATTTAATACTGTTGTATTTGTTTTGTTAAGCACTCCGTCCAGGTATAGTGAACAGTTGAATGTTGCACTCTTATCATCCACTGCAGAAATGTTGAATGTGACACCACTAGTGCTCAAGTTTGAATTGTTTCCAGGATAATTCAATGTAATCGATGGTGGGTATATCGCGGCAACGTTTACGTAATATGTTTTATAGCTTCTTGAAAAGTTTCTTGTATTTTCATATATTACAGTAATATTATAACTTCCGTAATTGTTAAACGTTGTCAGGTTTGATATTTCTCTGATACCAGTATTAATTAAGCTACCTTCATTATACAATTTTATATTTGCATTATCGCCAAGGATGGTAGTTGCGGATATGTTTATTGTTGTCCCTTGCGGTATGGTTATGTTTGAAGCTGTCCCGTTTAACGATAAGTTAACCAAGGACGTGTTCCTTTCTACAGTGAAAGTGAACACGCCCGTTTGGTTAAGGTTACCTGAGGAATCGTTCGCATACATTCTCCAGACATAATTGCCTGCAGCTATGCTTGTAAAGTTGTAAGAATATACGTTCCCTAGTTTGTTGTTAAATGTATAATTCTGCAACACCCCGGTAAAGTTATGGCTAATCCAGGTTGCATTTACTCCTTCATTATCTTGCCAGGTAACATTAAAGATATATACTCCGTTTATGGTATAATTGCTACCGGATACTGGCGACGTTGCATTATTGCTCCATTTAGGCGCATCATTATCTTGCACAGTTACGTATAATGTTAGGTAAGACGTTGAATAGTTTTGCGTTTGTGGATAATATAATGTAACGTTAAACGTTCCAGATTCGTTAAATGCGGACAGGTTACTTAACGGCGAAGACCCTTGTGCAATTAGTGTATTATTTTTGTATATTTCTAAACCACCTTCTCCTATAAGCTTATAACCGGTTATGTTTACATAACTATTTTGCGGGACTGTAATATTTTGATAATTGCCGTTCAATGTTAAGTTAATGCTCGAGTTAGCCCTATTTATGACTAAAGTATCACTTTCGCTAGAATTTTCATTTCCTAAAGTATCATTCATATATATAGTC
>RFJO01000004.1 GCA_003694495.1 Candidatus Woesearchaeota archaeon | reverse complement strand
ATGCTGATATTGCCAAAATTTTTAAAGAAATGGCTGAAATTCTTGAAATGAAAAATGTTAAGTGGAAGCCCAATGCGTATAATAAAGCTTCAAGGGTTATAGAAATTATGACCAAAGACCTAGAAGAGATATATAACGAAGGCGGTGTCAAGGCGTTAGAAAAAATAAATGGTGTGGGGGAAGGCATGGCAGAGAAAATCGAGGAGTACATAAAGACTGGTAAAATCAAAGAGTATGAAAAATTGAAAAAGTCTTTACCTAAAGGGTTGTTGATGTTGTTGGATATACCTGGCATGGGGCCTAAAAAGGCCAAGGTGTTGTACCAAAAGCTTAAGATAAAAAACATCAATGATTTGCAAAAAGCAGTTGAACAGCATAAAGTGGCAAAACTTGAACATTTTAAAGAAAAGTCTGAAGAAAACATTTTGAAAGGCATAAAACTATTAAAATCGTCTAAAGGCAGAGTTTTGTTGGGTACAGCTTTGCCTTTGGCTGAAAACTTGGTTGCAAACCTGAAAAAATGTAAAGCAGTGAAAGAAGTTAACCTTGCTGGATCTATAAGAAGGGGGAGGGAAACTGTAAAAGATGTTGACATATTGGTTGTGGCTGACAACGCTAAAGATGTAATGGACTACTTTGTTAAAATTAAGGATGTTAAGGATGTTGTTGTGAAAGGGTTGACAAAAACATCAGTTCTACTTAAAAATAATATGCAAGTGGATCTGAGAGTAGTTAAAAAAGAAAGTTACGGTGCGGCGTTGCAGTATTTTACAGGCAATAAGGATCATAACGTGAAATTAAGAGAACTTGCCATAAAGAAAGGTTATAAGTTGTCGGAGTATGGCTTGTTTTCAAGAACAACAGGTAAGCCTGTACCAAAGATAACTGAAAAGAAAATATATAATAAATTGGGGTTGCCTTATATTCCTCCGGAAATGAGGGAAAATATGGGCGAGCTTGAACTGAAAAAAGTGCCAAAATTGGTAGAACTTAAAGATATAAAAGGCGATTTGCATATGCACACAAATTATTCTGACGGGTTTAACACAATAGAAGAGATGATTAAAGCAGCTAAACAGTTAGGTTATGAGTATATTAATCTTACAGACCATTCGCCTACAGAAACTGTTGCGCACGGGTTGAATGTTGATAGGTTAAATGAGAGAAATAAGGAAATAAGAAAAGTTGCTAAAAAAGTTAAAGGCATAAAGGTTTTTATTGGCTCAGAAGTTGATATATTAAAAGATGGATCGCTGGATTATGATGATAGTGTATTAAAAAAACTTGACATTGTTGTTGCATCTGTTCATAGGAATTTTAAAATGAGTAAAGAAAAAATGACAGAACGAATAGTTCAAGCTGTGTCAAATAAACATGTTAAAATTCTTGCACACCCAATGACGAGGAAGCTTAACGAAAGAGAGCCTATAACCTTTGATGTGAAAACTGTGTTTGATGAATGTATAAAAAATAATGTTGCCATAGAGATAAATTCTCAACCTAAAAGACTTGACCTGGATTTTATGCACGTTAAACAAGCAAAAGAAATGGGAGCTAAGTTTGTTATAAACACAGATGCGCATTCTGTTAACCAATTGAATAATATCAGGTATGGTGTTACGGTGGCAAGAAGAGGTTGGCTAGAAAAGAAAAATGTTATAAATGCATTGAGTTTAAATGAATTTGTAAACTATTTTAAATTATAAGGAGGGAAAATAAAATGGGATGTTGTGGAGAACATAAAAAGAAAAAAGAGCACGAAGATGAAGAGAAAGATGAAGAAGAGTGCTGTTGCTGTTGCTGCGACTAAAGATGCCAACTGAAAAGTCTGTCGGTGCAATAATATATAATAGAGGGAAATATCTTCTTTTGCATTACCCCCAAGGGCACTGGGGGTTCCCAAAAGGCCATATAGAAAAAGGCGAAACCCATATGCAAACTTTAAGAAGAGAAGTTGAAGAAGAGACAGGCTTGGTTGACCTTTTTCAAGTTAAAGGGTTTAAAGAAGTGATACATTATTTTTTTAGAAAACAAGGCAAAATTGTTTATAAAGAGGTAACATACTACTTGTTTGAAAATAACGAAACAAAAGTTACTTTATCTGATGAACATGATGGGTTTGACTGGTTGCCGTTCCATGAAGCGATGGCAAGGTTAACTTTTCAGAATGCAAAAGAAGTGCTAAGAAAAGCAAACGCTTTCATTGAAGAGTCGAAAAAGGTATAATCATTTGTTGCTAATAATTTCAATTACGTCCAAATGTTTTAGCTTGTGTTCTTTGCCAATAGTTTGTTTTGTTTTTACATCAATGGCTCTTATAAAATTTTTTCCAAAATCTGTGTGAAGCTTGTATGCAAAGTCTAAAGCAGTAGAGCCATCAGGAAGCAAGAAGCAGTCAGGGAGAATGTTGCCCTCAGAATCGGCAAGCTTGTTAACGCCGCCAGGGTAAACTGCAATGTATTTTAATAAATCAAAAACAGAACTGTTTATTACTTTTTGAACACCAGTTGAACCAAACTTGTCTAAGATGTTATCCTTAATGAACTTTAAAGCTTTTTCTTGTTTATCATTTAATTCTGATAAAATCTTAAAATTGTTTTCGCCTGGCACATATTCAATCAAATTATGACGCGAGGCTTCTTTTAATGCAAGCTCTGACTCGGCTGAACAAGGTATTATGATGTAATCAGGGAACTCTTTTCTTAACCTGTCTAAATTTTTTTCTACGCCGTTTACGTCAATTTTATTGGCAGCGATTATCATAGGCTTGCTTACTTTCCTTAACTCTTTCGCAATCAGCATAAGTTCATCTTCCTGCCATGATATTATGTCTTCACTAAGCTCTAATTTTTTTAAAACATCTTTAACTTGCTCTTCTTCAACCTTTAACCCTGAAAGTTGTTTTGCCAAAGCTTGAGATATTTCTCCTTTTGTTTGCTGAATGGTTCTTGCGAACTTTTCCCAGCCTTTTTTTAGTATCTGAAAATACCACATGTCAAGCTCAACTTCTAAAAACTTTATGTCTTCAGCTGGGTCGTAACTTAAAGGCGCGATGGGTTCGCCTTTCTCGTTTGTGCTGCCAGAAACGTCAATAACGTGAACTAAAACGTCAGCCTGCCTTAAATCGTCTAAAAACTGGTTGCCCATGCCTAACCCTTTATGCGCGCCAGGGACCAGACCAGCAACGTCCATCATTTGTACTGGTATGAAACGGTGATGATTTGAACAATAGCCTGTTCTAGGGTTGCATTGAGTGTTGAAAAATTTGTCAACGCAGTCTATCTTTACGTAACCAACAGCAGAGTTTGGTTTGATTGTGGCAAACGGATAATTGGCTATTTCAACTTCTGCTAAGGTTGCAGCTTTGAAAAAAGTGCTTTTTCCAACATTAGGTTTTCCTACAACGCCGATTAACATTGCTCTAAAGAATAAAGGATAATTTATTAATTTTTCTTTATCAAAAACTTTAAATTATATAAAGTGTTTTTATTTTTGATGAACATTGTATTATTTTTTGCCATAATATTTGCATTGACTTTTATATTAGGGAAGTTATTGGAAAAAATAAGAATACCATGGATATTCGCAGCTTTATTGATTGGCCTGGGGTTAGCTGTTTATAACCCATTTTTCGAAATAACTTCAGGTCAGACCTTTAAGTTTATGGCACAATTAGGTATGTACTTTTTATTGTTTATAATAGGCTTTGAACTGGACATAAAAGAAATTATGAAGTGTAGAGCATTTATATTTAAATCCACAATTTTTATAATCTTGGCTGAAGCTTTTATCGGTTCTTTGTTTGTGCATTATATTTTAGATGTGCACTGGCTTGTATCAATATTGCTTGCTACATCTTTTGCAACTGTAGGTGAAGCAGCCTTGTTACCAATATTGGATGAGTTTAAGCTTGTGAAAACTAAGTTTGGGCAGACAGTTTTAGGCATAGGAGTGTTGGATGATGTTTTTGAAGTCTTGACATTTATCTTTTTATCCTTAATATTGGCAAAACATTTTGCAACTAACAGTATTAACCTAGAGGTAAATGTAGGGCTTACAATTTTCATTCTAATAACATTAACTGCCTTGATGTTTTTGTTAATCTATTTTAAAAAGTATCTACAACATTTCAATTATAAAGATGTTCCTTCATTCTTTATAGTGTTTCTTTTTTTTATATTCCTATTTATCGGCATTGGGCAGTTGGCAGATGTTGCAGCATTGGCAGCAATACTTGCAGGCGTTGCTCTCAAGAATATTATGCCTGATAAACTTTTAGCTCTGGCGGACAAGGAAATACGGGCGATGGCTTATGGATTCTTTGCGCCGTTGTTCTTTTTATCTGTTGGCTTGGATGTTAATGTGTCTTACTTATTGAAGTATCCTTTGTTGGTGCTATTTTTTATGATATTAATAAAAGGAACAAAGATTGTGGCTTCAATTATAATGGGGAAAAAGGTTTTTGGTTTGAAAAAGTCTATATTACTAGGTATTAGCTTATCTGTTAAGTTTAGTACAAGCATAGTTATAATAAAAGTATTGTTTGATAAAGGATTAATTGACGGGAATGTGTTTTCTATTTTTATAGGT
>RFJO01000049.1 GCA_003694495.1 Candidatus Woesearchaeota archaeon | reverse complement strand
GAATGGCTCTGGTTTCAGGATTATTTTTAACATTTTCCAGATTTCAGGAATAATTATTCCATAATTGAGGAAATATCTGTTTTCTAATGTGAAGCCAGATTACCAAACAAAAAAAGATCTTTGAAAGAATAGAAAACTTATTACAAGCCCTATATTACTTCTGTTTGAACATAGAATAAGGAAATTCGCAACGAACCCATTTTATTAAAGCCTCTTCTCTAATCTCATAATACTGAGATTTTGTTAAATCAACAACTATGCACTGGATTGGGTAGTTAGATGGCTTGGGCAAGGGCAAGTTGTAAGATGAACATAAGGAAATTATGTTAGAATTGTAAGATGATACCTCGTCTTTGTCTAAAGGTAAATATGTAGGTTTGGTGTAAAAACCGTTGCTCTTAAACTTTATTATGAAAGAATACTCCTCGTCATCGTGCATGGCTTCAACAATCTTTTCTGTCAATAATAAAGACTCTTGTGGAGAAGAAAGCAACCTGCCATCATAATTGATTCGTTGAAGCAACTCTTCCAGCGAAGGCTTGATAGACATTATTATAAGATAACGTATGATAATTTATATAGTTTGTGGATGATGCTTCAAATACTCCAATAACTCATGATAATGCTGAGAGTTCAAGAGTTTTATCCTTTCATTATCCGGATAATGAGCCATGGTTTTATCATCACCGTCAACGATAAAAATATAATCCAGTTCCCAACCATAATTGCCTGATTTTTTATGGCTCATCCGGCCAAGAGTTTCTGACCTGAAAACTATAGGCTCCTTAAACGGCTCGCAATATGCAGTAACATCTACATATTTCATTTGCCTGTTAGTTTCGCCTTGCATAAGCTTGAGAAAACCTTCAGCTTTCAACCATTTCTCTGCAAATTTAGCAGAAAAGCCAGGAAAACCGTTTAAAGCATCTATCATTAAACCACAATCGTTCTTTATAACAGGCTTGCCTAGCTTGTTTGCCGCCCATTTGGCTGAAAATTTGGCAACTTCCTCAATATCTTCATGCTGTATTTCTGGGCATTCAATCTTTTTTTGAATAATTTTAATGCCTTTTGATTGAGCTATATTGCTTAAAATCATCAGCTTTTCTTTGTTGCCAGTTATAAAATAAATTTCATTGTTCATTTTTCCCCCATGATATGTTCCTTAATCCTGTTAAAAATTGATACCTCGTCCAATCTTCCGTCTATGATCAAATACCCCTCAGATTTGGCAAGGTCTTTAAAACATTTTCTGATAATTTCAGTAAGTTTTAAGTCGTAACTTGTCAGATCTTTTCTTTTACCCCTTTCCTCGTATCTTCTTATCAAATCAGTTATGGGTATGTCTATATAAATTTTATATTTAGGGTCCGGAAGAGATGAGAGCAAATCTTTAAAAAATAAATCATCGTTGAACAAAATGTTATTATAAGCAAAGATGCCTTTTTGAATTGCCATAACACTTAATTTGTACCTGTCAAAAAATACAAAGTTGATGCCAAATTTTTTAATATTATCTTCATACTGTTCTTTAAAATATGTCTGCCAAAGGAATGTGTCTGAAATTGGGTCGTTTACCAAGTATGTACCCTTGCCTATTTTTGATAAGATATCCCAACATGAATTAGAGTTGTCCCTTATGCCTATTATGTTATTATACCTTGATTGGAACTGTCTTATTTGTGTTGATTTACCAGAACAATTTAATCCATCTATAGCTATCAAGTTTTCATTTACAGTGACAGGGCTTCGGGTTATTTCTGGCGGTGAATACAATTCCCTGTTGCTAAGACGCTCTGCAATCAATAGTTGCTCGAATGTTTTGTTTAATTTTGACTTTTCAAGGTTCTTTTTTGATATATACTTAATTATTCCCATTTTTACGCCCCGAGATGAAATTTTCTACACCATTTAAATAAGACTCAAGCTGACCAAAGCCTAATCTGCCTAATAGAGAATAATATTTCTTGCTTTTTTCGTCCAGTTCATTATAGCTACAACGAAAGATATTATAATCGCTCTTATTTAATGTGTCACCCTTATCATAATTTATTGACGGAATTGAGATTAAAATAATGCCGCCGGGTTTTAAGACCCTCTGTGCTTCGCTTAACGCCAATGTTTCATAAACGCCAGTTACGCATAATGTCCGAAATGACAAATATGCATCAAATATGCCTGAGTTGAAGGGAAGCTTGTTTGCAGAACCTTTCATAAAAGTAATATTGTTATAGTCATTTCCATCTTTCATGGCCTTGTCACTTAAATCAACCCCGACAATCTTATTTTCAAGACCTTCCATTTCTTTACCATCATTAATACCTACATTAACTAACAACATATCATTAGTTATTCCAACCATTTTAACAAGCCTTTTCAAGTGATCACACCAAGGCTCATCATTTGCGTACTCTCTTTCATATTGGTGCATGTCAAGAAACGACCTTGAACCGTATTTTTCGTTGTTTATTCTGCAAACTTCTTTTTGAAATATATCAAAAAACTGTTGTACAGTTATATCATTAACATCGATTTTAGATAATTCTAATTTAATCCTATGCATGTTGTTTTCATAACTATCATCCTTATCAAAAACAAAATGTTGTCTAATAAGCCTCAATTCATCTACTGAATTTGAAGCTATGAGAGAATTAAAAGTATTCTCAAGAGCGTTTTCTTTTAATTCAATTTCGTACCAGTTCTTAACGTTATACATTTTTTACTCCTTTAATAAGCATTCAGAAATTCAACAGATTGTTTTAAAG
>RFJO01000048.1 GCA_003694495.1 Candidatus Woesearchaeota archaeon | reverse complement strand
CTAGAACACAAGCCTGTCGCGCTTGAGACCCGGGTTCGATTCCCGGTCGGGGCGTGTTTTTCTATTTTATTACTATCAAAAACTGCCAAAAAGCATTATTATATACTCTAATATATATGTTAAAGTTGAATAATTGTTTTAATTTAATAAAATCAAGAACACACTTGTATGAAGACTAAATGCCCAAAATGTAATTCTGACAATGTCAAGTTTGAAGATTACCTTGGCCAAAAGATTTTAGTTTGCAACAAATGTGGTTATGATGAAAGTGAAAAGTATGAATCTTACCCTGTAGACACATCAAGAAAGAACCAAAAGGTATCTCCTTACAAAAAGGGCGGGCATTTGAGGACAAAATGAAACTGGGCAAGTATAAACATTTTAAAGGCAATGTTTATGAAGTTATCGCTGTAGCAAAACACAGTGAAACTTTGGAAGATTTGGTCATCTATAAATCCTTAACAGATTCAAAATTCTGGGCAAGGCCAAAGAAAATGTTTTTAGAGAAAGTTAAAGTTGGAGATAAGCTTATCCCTCGGTTTGAAGCAATTTAACTATCTCTGACGGCACCTTGGCAACTTTCACACCAACTTTTTCTAGCGCTTCAATTTTTGACTTAGCCGTACCATGTTTCCCGGATATGATAGCCCCCGCATGCCCCATCCTTTTACCTTCGGGCGCAAACACTCCTGCAATGTATGCAACAATTTTCTTTTTATACCCTTCTGCAATAAACTCTGCTGCATGTTCTTCCAAATCACCGCCAATCTCGCCAATCAAAACAATTTTATCCGTGTCATCATCATTTTCGAAATAGTTAAGCAAGTCAATAAAATCCATTCCTATAACAGGGTCACCGCCTATTCCAACAGCCATGCTTTGCCCTATACCATTCATTGTAAGTTGGTTTATGACTTCATAAGTCAACGTGCCTGATCTTGACACAACTGCAACGTTGCCTTTGCGAAATATGTCACCAGGCATAATCCCCAGCTTTGTATGCCCTGGCACAATCAACCCCGGACAATTTGGGCCAACAACCTTTAACCCTTTTTGTTTGGCAAAGTTAACAATTTCAATCTCATCATGTACCGGCACGCCTTCAGTGATCACCACAATGTTTAATCCATTTTGTAAAGCTTCCATTGCCGCCTCTTTTGCAAACTTTGCCGGCACGAACAAAATGCTCCAATCAACCTCAACCTCTTCCAACGCATCTTTCACAGAATTATACACATTTACTCCATGCACAACTTCGCCACCCTTGCCAGGCGTAACGCCCGCTACAACATTAGTACCATACTCAATCATTGCTTTAGTATGAAACCTTCCCTGTTTGCCGGTTATGCCTTGCACTATAACTTTTGCACCATTAATCATTCTTTACCACCTCCACTGCCGCCTTAACACAATCTTCCATGCTTTCTAGTGCAACAATACAATTCTCGTTCAACAACTTTTGAGCTTGCTTTTGGTTAGTCCCTATCATTCTCACAATAATAGGTATATTGATAGAATTATTTTTCTTATAATTCACTATAGCTTTCGCAATCTCGTCGCACCTTGTTATACCGCCAAAAATGTTTATCAGCAAAACTTTCGGGTTTCTGCTAAGCACCAACCTCATAGCTTCTTCCATTCTTTCAGAAGACGCACCGCCGCCAATGTCGAGAAAATCCGCGGGCTTCCCTCCATAATAGTTTATCACGTCCAGGGTAGACATTACTAGCCCTGCACCGTTCCCTATAACTGCAATATTGCCGTCAAGCTCAACATAATTGAAGCCGCACATTGAAGCCCTATCCTCTGCCAGGCAAACCTTATTTTCAACCAGGTCAAGGTGCCTGAACAAGGAGTTGTCATCTATTATTATCTTTGAATCCACCGCAACCAATCCTTCTTTAGTAAACGCCAAAGGATTAATTTCCACAAGCTCTGCATCATAATCTTTCATTATCTTAAACAGCTTGGTAGCCACATTTTTTAAACTCCCTTGTAACGTAATATCTTCAACATTTTCAACTTTAAGCTTTTTAACCTTGTCAGGGTTCTCTTCTATATCTATCCCCCCTTCCTCAGCATACAACATCTTCACGCACTTTTCAAACCTGTCAATTGTAAACGAAAGATAACTTTCCTTCTCAATTTGAATCATTTCTTCAACGAGAACTTCACTGCATTTGCCCAAAAGTTTTTCCACGTCTTGTTTAGCATTATCAGAAACAATTATCAACCCTTTCTTCTTCCTGCTCCCTTCAAGCACTTGCGCTTTAAGCACTGCCTTATCATCTTTAACTTCTTCAGGTTTACTTACCACATACCCTTCAGGCACATTTATGCCATACTTTCTAAAAATCTCCTTGCCTTGATACTCTTTCAGTTTCATAAAAGAATAAGAACTTCAAATGGTTTTTAACTCTTGCGTATTAATACTTGGTTATTTTCAGGTTAAACCCTTTCAGCTGCACAATGTTAGCTTCAGACAACGACTTTCTTACCACAACTTCATCGCCTTCTTTTATGTCTATGCCATCATCGTCACAGTCCACCACAACCACACCTTCACCTCTTAAGATTTTCACCTTTATCACAGCCTCATCGTTAAGTATTAGATGCTTAATATCCTTTGTCGGGTTATTGAACGCTAGGCCAATCCCTTTCTTAAACTTCTTTTTTGTTATTGAATTAAAATACCCAGTGCTACCATAAGGCGTTGCCACTACTACCCCATCGCCTATCACTAACGGCGCAACAACTTTATTGTTAACGCTAACCTCTACCCTTAACGCCCTTGGCGGCGTATAATGTATGTTAACATCATTCAACGCAACAAGCTTTTTCTTTTCATTGCCGTTCACCACAGCTTCAAGTTTTAGCTGGCTTATTATTGTATACTTGCCTTCAAGAAACTTTTTTATCAGCTTAGAATAATCATGCTTATCACACTGGTTACAATCGTACGCATGCTTTATCAGGATTTTTGGTATACCAGGATAAAACATCTCAGACTCGAGAAACGTACCGTCCCCACCAATGGCAACAACCACATCAGGGTCTTCATCAACCACGTCTATGTTAAACTTCTTAAGTTGTTGTTCAAAAACACCTGAATGCTCACCATAAACTAATACCCTTTCCATAAGAAATACAATATGTTTAAGCCTATATAAACTTTTCTTCACCCATAAACTATTTATAGCAGTGGCTCATTAAAAACCATCAATGAAAGTTTTCACCCATGACATTTCAATAATCGGTGCAGGCGTTGCCGGCATGTCAGCTGCATTAGCTGCGTTAGAATCATCCGGTTGCAACATTGCCGTAATAAACAAACAGCATCCATTAAGAAGCAACAGCGTTTCAGCCCAGGGCGGCATTGCTGCAGTGTTGGACACTGCAAATGACGACAACGTTAGTTTACACGCTCACGACACAATCAAAGGTGGAGATTATCTTAACGACGAAGATGCAGTCAAACTTCTTGTAAAAAACGCAGCCGGCGCAATACGCAACCTTGACAAGATTGGCGTAAACTTTTCCCGCGACAAAAACAAAAACTTTTCCCAGCGCCCGTTTGGCGGCCACAGCAAACCCCGTGTATGCTATTGCAGGGACAGGACGGGTCAAACAATTGTGCACGAACTTTTCCACACGCTTCTAAACCACAACATTAATTTTTACAACGAAACTTACGTGTTAGACGTTCTTATCAAAGACAACGTTTGCAACGGCTTAATTTGTTACGACATACCTTCAGGAGAGATTTTCATCATAAGAAGCAAAACAGTTCTTATCGCCACAGGCGGCGCAACACAGATTTACGCAACCAACCCTACATCCTTAGCCAACACCGGCGACGG
>RFJO01000047.1 GCA_003694495.1 Candidatus Woesearchaeota archaeon | reverse complement strand
TATTAATAGGGTTCAAATATAATTTTTTATTGCCTATGTTTATCTTATAAGGCTTAAACTTAGAAATGAATTTTTCAAAGTTAATTTTGTCGTATAAAATAGATATCAAAAATAATGGAACAAAGTTGCCAATAGAATAAAAAAACAATAATATTGCTGATTTGCTAATATCTCCTAGAATGGCGCCTATGCCCAATATACCTGCAAGGATTGGACCTAGACAAGCAGTCCAGCCTAACGCAAAAAATAAGCCTAACAAGAATATACCCAATTTGTCGTTTTTAATTCTTGCTCTAGGTTTTATGATGGATGAAAAGCCTTTACCAAAGAAAGATAGCAAGCCCATAGAAATTAAAAATAACCCTGCCAATATGATTACCCAGTCTTTTTGAAGAACACTTAACACCTGAGAACCAATCATGCCTGCAATAATGCCCATTGACACAAATACCAAAGAAAAACCTAAAAAGAAGATTATTGTCATTTTTGTAATATTAACTTTTTCCTTGAATGTCAACGCAAAATAAACAGGTAAAAATGGCAAGATGCAAGGCGATAAAATGCCTAAGGTTCCTGCAAGAAAAGCTATAAATAATGAAACTTTAAATGCAAAATCTTGAGTGTGACTTTTATTATATTCAATTATTTTTTTTAAACCAATTGGGAGGTTGTCGTTTTGAGAGCTTACTAAACTAGATAAAAGAATTAATAAAATTAAAAATAAAAAAAGTTTATTGCTTTTCATTATCCAAGTAAGGTTCTCCTGTAAAGTCTACTTTTCTAAACACATAAACACCATCGCTTTCAACTGTTCCAACTGAAGGCCATACCTCTTTCAAACCATCGTACATGTCAACGTCGCCGCTCAATACAATAGTAGGGAATTTAGTTATGTTATATTTTTTAGCTAGCAAAGTTCCTTGTTCTGATTCGAGATATAACTTGCTAGACTTGCCTATCTTTACACCAAGGTTGCCTAATATAACTGGATGATACTTTTCCGGATCGTAACAATCTTTACATTCGCTGCTAACAAGGTATGTTACATCCACTAAACCAACTGTTCTATTTTGTAAACTGTCAAAGTATGGCAAAGTTATTTCCCTTGATATGAAATTGCCTTTATCATCTCTGTCACCGTATTGGTCCCATGAAGTAACTAAATCGTTTGTATATTCATTAAAGTCATTACTAAATATTATGGCTGGAAAGACAGTCAAACTATAAGTCTTAACTAGTTTTTTCCCCTCCTTACTGTTTCTATCTAAAACTTCCATGCTTTTTATTTTTACACCAGAATCATTTAACTGTTCAACGAGTTTTGTTAAGTCTGTACATTCTTCACAAGAAGCTTCATTTATAATTTTAACATCAACCAAACCCTTTATGTTGCCGTTTAATGCATCCACGAACGGAGGACGATTAACTTCATAAACTAAAGCATTTTCCCTTAACTCAAAGCCTGTCAACCTTAATTTAGTGAAATCACCCTGAACAATTACCGCTGGTAGATTTTTTATACCATATTTTGTCACTAACTCTCTGGCTTTATCTGAACCGTACTCAAACTCTTTTTCTTCTAAAATATTAACGTTTTTTGATTTTACAGAATTGACAACGTTTCCGACATCCATACAATCTTGACAATAGTTAACTTTTATAGAATATAATGTTATATCAGACGGTTTTAATTCTTCCTTAATTTGCTCTAAATTTTCCCTGGCGTCTGAACCAATACTAAAAATGAGGTAAGCATTGTATATTGACAACATAATTAAAGCTATACCCAGTAAAGTGTATATTTTTTTATATTTTCTCCTTTTCATTTTAAATTACCAAAAAAATAAAAAAATTAACAACCACCAACCATCTGTGGTAAGTTGTTAAGGCTTGATGGCAACTTTGGAGCAGAGCCACTTGCACCAGATGAGCTTGTGGCAGGCTCTTTTGCAGCCACCAAGGTTGCGCCCGACTTTAAGTCTTGTTTTAATGTGGTTAGTTTGTATGCTTGTACACCTGATATTAATACAAGCACTGCCAAAATTATAGCCACAATTGTTTTTTCGTTCATTTGTCTAATACCTCCTTAATATTTACATCCTGTTAATTCAGACAACATATCAAATGATTGAACACCACCGTATGTCTTGCCGTTAATTAACCATGTGGGTCTTATCTTTAAGTCTCTTTTAACTTGGTAATTAATATACTTGAAAGATTTGCCAAACATGTTCTTTTGTGCATTTGTATACTTGCACCAATCTTCACCAAACATCATAACGCCTTTGTCTGAAAGACATTGAGCAAATTTGTCATATTTGCCAGGCGTAAAAGCAGAGTATATAATAAAGGAAATTAAAAGAACAACAAATAACGAAGCCAATAATACCATTGATCTTTTTTTGCGAGGTTTGTCTTGAACTATGGCCTTGTTAACTTTTTCTGATTGTCGCCTTTGTTTCTCTTTCCTTCTTTTAATACTCTTTTGCATCAACAGCCTCCTCCAATATATGGGCTAGACGGCGGAGTACTAGATGTTTGGCTCGTGCAGGCAGATATTACAAGTAATAAAACTAAAAGGGTCAAAAAAAGAACCCACCTTCTGCTAAACAATTTCTCTAATACCATCTTAACAACCTCCTACCATACCTGGCAAGTCTTTAAGTGCTGAGGTGTCGCCACCAGCAACAGTCATCCCTAACTCTACCATGTTCTTAGGGAAAAACAAAGTCTTCCAACGCATAACTTCTCTCAAGATTTCAGCATCACTATAATCTGTGTAAGCTGTCAAATAAAGTGCTACAGAGAGCAAGGCTGGGTTGTGCTGGCAACCGCACATTGAATTGCCGTTTTTGTCAATGCCTACTGCATTTAAACCACAACAAAACTCACATGAAATGCCAACAGGCTTTGAAGCCAAATTCATAAAACGGTTCCATGCGTCAGGGTTGCTTTTTTGAACTTCTGCTTTCAATGGCCTGTACATTTGAGCAAGCTTGCTTAATGATGAAACTGGGTCATCAAAACTAACCCCCAAATCATTGCCATATTCAGGTGTGCCCTTTGGAACAAGCATGTTTATTGCATCCTGTGTTGATTTTATATCTTCAACCGGGAATACGGCTGCCAATGTGTGTCCAGTTGATTTTAACTGGCTAACATCTAAAATTGAAAGGTCTTTACCATCTCCTTGAAAAGAAGTTGTTGCTACGGCTAACCCTGATAAACTGCTTAACTGGTATTGGTTAAACGCCATCAAGGCAACAACCGCAACCAACAAAACAATCAAATTTTTTGAAAAAAATTTTTTTTCATTCATTTTTACCTCCTTATTTTTAATCACAACAGTGTTCAAATTTTTCCTCCAATTTCTTTATCTTTTCATTATAATGCCTATGTTGCTTTTTGCTACCTAAAATGGTTAAAATAAAAATAAGCATGAAAAACAAAAGCACAGCACTAACAATTAACATAGTTAGTGAAAAGTTAATCAAATAATATACAAAAGCAGTACCTAACAAAATAATGAATATTTTAAGCCAAAGAGAGTTTGGTTTGCCTAACTCTTTAGCCTTTTTCTCAAAAACATACATCCAACCTGTCACGCTTTGCCCCATTAATATTCCTATGATTAATGAATCAATACCATAACCAAAAAACTTAAGCACTAATAAAGCAAGCCATGTCAAGCTTACCGCTCCGCAAACAGCACAAACTTTATCCAATTTAAACCTGGCCTTTAGAAAAACAATTAATAAAAAAAGTACAGCTATTGAAGTTAATACTGCCCAAATCATTTTCTTATATGAACCAAAATAAGATAGCTAAACCTAAAGCGATCATTACTACGCCTAGGATAAGCTTCATATGCTTTTTTTCTGATTCCTCCCATTTGTTTATTTTGTCTGCCATTCTTTTGCTAGACGTGGCTAGCAAAATGATAACTAACGGCACTACAAACAAAATGTTATAAATTACGAGATAAATTAAACCTTGCAACATGGTTGTTTTTGCAGAAAGCAACCCGATTATTGCAACGTACATTCCGCCTGAACAGGGAAAGGTACACAAACCAACCAAAAACCCTGCAACAAAAGCAGCAGGCAAAGTCGCCCTGTATATCCAAAGCTTAATGTATTTTTTTGAAAATGCTGGAACACCTAACCTGATTTTGCTTTTGTTGGGCAGAAGGAAGTTTGCTACATTTATGAGTCCTAGTATGATTAATAAGTAAGCCCCAATCCTTGCCATCAAGTGAGGTGCCCCAGTAAAGATAAATGCTTTTAATAAACCAAGACCAATCAAAAAGTAAGCAATGAATATGGCGAATATATAAACCAGCCCCATTGCCAAAACATTTCTTTTTGTTTTTCTTATGGTAAATAAAAATGCGATAAAGAATAACAACACTGCAAAGGCGCAAGGGTTTAAACCATCAAGAAAACCTGTTACAACAATCAAAGGCAGCATCTTAGCAGCACGCCACTCTGATGCATAATTTTCTTTTGCATCGGTTAGGGATGCCTTGTTGGCATTAAACCAATCAACATATTCTGAAATGGGCGTGTTTATTGGGTATTCTTTAGCTTCTCCCTTAAAGCCCCATGCAAAATAACTTTTTGCATTATCCATCTCATCCTGTAAAACTAAAATTTTGTCAGTTTTGACTTTTTTTAACAATAAATCCATAATAATCTGTTTAGGAACATGGCCACCTAAAACAATGTTCTCATCAATGAAGACCATAAAATGACCTTGAAGTTCAGGAGGGATAAGGTATTTCTCGTTTAACTCGTTTAATTCAAGCCTGTTTTTCTTTTCGTTTACATAATCTTTTTTTACTATCTTAGATATGCCAGCCTCCTCCAAAGTAGGGATTAGTTCATCTTTTATATACATCGCACACATTGTGCAAGCTTCGTTATAGTAAATCACT
>RFJO01000046.1 GCA_003694495.1 Candidatus Woesearchaeota archaeon | reverse complement strand
ATATACTTGAGTTGCTTGAAAGGAATAATGTTGAGTTTATCGGGAGAAGACTGGATACAAAAACAAATTTTTCAGTAATAATCGATACAAAGAAAAAATCAAGAACAATAATCGCTTACAAGGATGAAAAAAACCAAAAGTATGTTGTGCCTAAACTGAAAACAGACTGGATTTATGTTGCTTCAATGGATAAAACCTGTTTAAGTTTTTTGCAAGAACTGGTTAATTATGCAAAGAAAAAGAAGATTAAGCTGGCGATTAACCCGAGCATGTATTTTGTCAAGACTGCAAAGCGTAAGTTGAAGAAACTCCTAACTAATTTTGAAGTTGTGGTAATGAACAAGGATGAAGCGGAAGAGCTTTATGGAGATTATGAAAAATCTGGCGTGAAACTGTTGTGTGTTACTGACGCAAAAAATGGCGCTGAAGTGTTTTATGAAGGGCATGTGTATAAGCATAAAGTTCATAACATAAAAGTTGTTGAAAGGACAGGTGCTGGGGATGCTTATGCTTCAATGTTTGTTGCAGCTTACATCAAAGGTATGCCTATCGAGACATGTTGCAAGGTTGCATTAGCACAGTCAGAATCAGTAATAAGTTATTACGGCGCAACGAATAAGTTGTTAACCTGGAATGAATTAATAAAATCTAAGGACATAAAAGTAGAAAAGGTGAAATTAACATGAAACTGGCCTCTATGATGAAAAAGGGAAGGATGTTGGTTCTTGCTTATGATCACGGAATGGAGCATGGGCCTACTGACTTTAATGATAAAAATGTTGACCCAAATTATATAATGCAGTTGGCAAAAGCAACAAAGTTGCCAATAGTGTTACAGAAGGGTCTTGCAGAGAAATATTATGATAAATCTGTGCCTTTGATTCTTAAGCTTAACGGTAAAACTAACCTCTATAAAGGTGAACCGTATTCGCCTCCGTTGGCTACAGTTGCTGAGGCTGTGAAAATGAAAGCTGAAGCTGTCGGGTATACGGTCTACATTGGCAGCAAGTATGAAGCAAAAATGTTTAAAGAGTTTGAACTTGTGCAGAGGGAAGCGCATAAGAAAGGGTTGCCCGTGATGTTGTGGGTTTATCCCCGAGGGAAAAGTGTGAAAAATGATACAGATAAAGATGTCTTGGCTTATGCTGCTAGGGTGGGGCTTGAGTTGGGTGCAGATGTAGTAAAGCTGAAGTATCCTGGAAGTGTAAGGGCGTTCAAATGGGTTGTGAAATCTGCAGGGGAGGTTAAGGTTGTTGTGGCGGGTGGCGTGAAAAAAGATGTAAAAGGGTTGCTAAAGCAAACCTATGATATTGTTAAATCCGGCGGTGCGGGGTTGGCGGTAGGGAGAAACGTTTGGCAGTATGATAAGCCTAAATTGATAGTAAAGGCATTGAAAGATATAATCTTTAAGAATAAAACGGTTGACGAGGTTATGCATAATGATAGTGGTAAACTTTAAGAATTATCTTAAAGGTAAATCTGTGAAGGTTTTTGCGGAAAAGCTTAAACATAAAAATTTAGTGTTGGCTTTGCCTGCCATAAACCTTCTACAAGTTAAAGGCAACGTGATTGCACAGCATGTGGATTATTGTGAAAATGAAAAGTCTACCGGGTATGTTACTGCTGAAAGTTTAAGCGCAGCTGGAGTGAAAGGGACGTTGATAAACCATGCTGAGCATAAACTTGACCCTAAAATGCTTGGAAAAACAATTAAGCAGTGTAAAATGTTTAAACTGAAAACTTTTGTGTGCGCAGATTCTATTTCTGAAGCAAGAAAATTGTTAAAACATAAACCAGAATATATAGCATATGAAGTGCCTGAACTTATTTCTACAGGGAAGTCAATAACAAATTATCCGGAAAGCGTGAAGAAGTTTATAAAATTGTTTAAAGGTGTTAACACCAAGCCCTTGATTGGCGCAGGCATAACGAAGTTGGATGATGTCCTTGAGGCAAAAAGACTTGGTGCGAAAGGTGTGCTGGTTGCTTCTGCAATAGTTAACTCTAAAAATGGCTTAACCTTGGCCAAAAAAATGGCAGGGGTGAAATGGTGAAGTATGCTTTGGCAGTGGATATTGGCGCTACTAATGTAAGGGTTGCGTTGGGTGATGAAAAAGGGAACATAATTGTAAAAATTAAAGAAAAGACAAAAGAAAATAAATTAGTTAAACAAATATTGAAACTTGTAGAGTTGGTGTGCGAGTCAAGAGAAGTTGAAGTTGCAGGGATAGGGTCGCTTGGGCCGTTGGATTTTGTTAACAAAAAGATTGTGCGTTCGCCTAACCTTAACATAAAAAATATAAGCCTAGCAAAGTTAAAAAATCTTGCAAAAGATGTTTATTTGTTGAACGATGCAACTGCAGCAGTTGTGGGCGAGAAGTATTATGGTGCTGGGGTTAATGCAAAAAATATTGTATACGTGACGATATCTTCAGGAATCGGCGCTGGGGTTGTTGTTGACGGGAACTTGCTTTGGGGTAAAAGCGGTAACGCAGCTGAATTAGGGCATATGTATGTTGGCAGTGAATATGGTTTGAAGTGTACTTGTGGCTATAAAAATCATTGGCAGGCGTACGCTTCAGGCATAGCGCATACCGACTTTTATAAGCAGTTCCAGAAAAGTAAAGGCGTGAAAAAGCCGTTAAAACTTTCGTCAAAAGAAATATTTAAACTTGCCAGGCAGGGTGACAAAATGGCGTTGAAGTTTGTTGACGAACTGGGGAAGATTAATGCCAGGGCTGTCTCAAACATAACCGTTGCTTACGATCCAGAAATAATAACCTTGGGCGGCTCAGTGGCGCAAAATGAAAATAAACTAATATTGAACCCGATAAAGAAATATGTTGAACAGTATCTAAAACTGCCAAAAATAATGCTATCACCCTTGGGAAACGATGCAGTTTTAATAGGGGCGTTGGCAGCAGCGTGGAATAAGGTTGGAGCAAAACTTTAAATAAAACATTGAACCATTATAAACTATCATGCAAGCGTTTCAAAGATTTTTTTTGCATTTTAATTTCGTTAAAAACATTAAACTCATAGAAGTTTACCTAAACTTGATTTTAACCTCATTTTCATTTTCTTTAGTAGGATTGTTTATACCTATTTATCTCTTAAAAGAAATAGGCAAAAGTTTTGATGCTGTGATGCTTTTTTTAATATTGTACGGGCTTTTTACTTTGCTAGGGTTTTATATAGCCCTGAACTTGTCAAAGTATGCGGGGTTGAATGTAACTGTAATGTTAAGTGTTCCCATAAGGTTAGCATTTTTGTTGATGTTGAATGCGCTAAAAAATTATAATATATCTTTAATATTGATAGCGTTTATTGGCGGAATTGGTGCGCCGATGTTTTGGTTACCGTTCCATAAAAGGTTTTCACAGTTCTCTGATCATGGAAAAAGAGGTGCGGAGCTCGGGTTAATGTATGCTGCAAACGGTTTCTTTGCAATAATAGCGCCGTTGTTTGGAGGGGTTGTGGCGCAAACGTTTGGATTTAAATGGCTTTATGCATTGGCTGGAATAATATTAGGGTTATCGGTTGTACCATTGTTGTTCATTAAAAACGAAAAACTTGAAAAGCAGATATATATCAAAGATATTTTGAAAGGAAGAACTTATCGGGAATTGTTGGGGTATTTTGCTGAAGGTTACAGGATTAATGCTTATGTGTTATGGATGATATTTGTCTTTTTTATAATATCTTCATACGTTACGATAGGAGGGTTGTCTTCAGTTGTTGTGTTGTTTAATACTTTGTTTAACATGGTTGTTGGATATTTTTCTGATGTATGGGATAAGAAAAAAATTCTAAGAATAGGAGCCTTAACAGATGCAATAACCTGGATATTAAGAGTAATCTTTACCTCAATTTATTCAATATTTGCTTTGACTTCAATAAGCGGGATGGCTATATCTGTATGGCACACGCCGTTCATGATGAAGTATTATGATAAAATTGTTAAAAAGGACGGTCTGTTACAATTATTATTTAGGGAAATTGGGTTGGTGCTAGGAAAAACTTTGTTGTTTTTATTGGCAATGATATTTGGTATGGAATTTGCGTTGGTTTCAGTAGGGTTTGTTTTGTTGTTTACAATGATTTATGAGTAACCAATAAACTTTTATACATTTACTGTCTATAAATTAATATGGAAAAGTTTAGCTTTAACGCTATTAAACTGCTTGAACATCGTTATCTTCTTAAGGATGAAAATCTTAAAATAATTGAAACGCCGCAACAGATGTTTGAAAGGGTTGCGAAGCATGTCGCAAAAGTGGAGAAGTATTCTAAGTATTATGAAAAAAAGTTTTTTAACATGATGAATGATCTTGAGTTTTTGCCGAATTCGCCAACGCTTATGAATGCAGGTACAAGAGTTGGACAGCTTAGCGCGTGTTTTGTGTTGCCAATAGAAGATTCTATACCAAAGATATTTGAATCCTTAAAGGACATGGCAGTGATACACCAGTCTGGCGGTGGTACAGGGTTTAATTTTTCTAGATTGAGACCGAAAGGGACGTTGATAAAAAGTACTATGACTAAAACTACTGGGCCTGTGTCCTTTATGAAAATATTTAATGATGTTACAGACGTAATAAAACAAGGCGGGAGGAGGAGGGGTGCGAACATGGCGGTGTTGAATGTTAACCATCCTGACATAATCGAGTTTGTTGATTCTAAACTTAATATGAATGAGTTAACAAACTTTAACATATCTGTTGCAGTGACAGACGACTTCATGAACGCGGTGAAAAATAACGAAATGCATAAGCTTGTGAACTCTAAAACTAATACTGTGATATTGGTGAAGGCAAAAAAAATCTTTGACAGGATTGTTAGGAATGCGTGGAAGACTGGTGAACCTGGTTTAATATTTATTGACAGGATAAATGAAAATAACCCGTTAAAATTTTTGGGTAACATTGAAAGCACTAACCCTTGCGGTGAACAGCCGTTGTTTGAATATGAAAGTTGTAACCTTGGCTCGATAAATGTTTCAAGGTTCGTAAAGAATGGCAAGGTTGAATGGAAAAGGCTTGCAACTGTGGTTGCTTTTGCCGTGAGGTTCCTGGATGATGTGATTGACGCTAACAAGTATCCTCTTAAAAAGATTGAAAAGATTACAAAAATGAACAGAAAAATCGGGCTTGGCGTAATGGGGTTTGCTGACATGCTGGTTAAGTTGAACATACCTTATAATTCTGAAAAGGCTTTAAGAATGGCTGAAAAGTTAATGATGTTTGTAAGAAAACATGCAGTGCAGACTTCAATAAGGATTGGCAAAGAGAAAGGCAGTTTTACTAATTTTAAGAAAAGCGAGTTGGCTAAAAAGTATAAGCATATGAGAAACGCTTCACTTACAACGATTGCGCCAACAGGGAGCATAAGCATTATTGCTGGGTGTAGTTCTGGCATTGAGCCTTTGTTTGCGTTGAGTTATGTCAGGAACGTGCTAGATGGTGAGAAATTAGTTGAGGTTAACAAAGATTTGGTTGAAGTGGCCAAAAAGAAAGGGTTTTATGATGATTTAGTCAAGGGCAGGCTGGACAAGTTGCCTAAAGATGTTAAATCCTTGTTTGTTACAGCGTTTGATGTTGATGCAGAGTGGCACGTGAAAATGCAGGCGGCTTTTCAAAAGTATACAGACGCGGCAGTCTCAAAAACTGTTAACTTGAACAAAAACGCGAAAGTTGAAGATGTTAAACGCATTTATACGATGGCGTGGGAGTTTGGTTGTAAAGGCATAACTGTGTACAGGGATAAGTCGAGAAAAAATCAAGTGCTTAAACTGAAAAGAAAGATTGAAGCCAGTGCTGAATATTCAGGCGGGTGCATGACAGGGGAGTGTAGCTTTTAAAATGGAAATGAATGTTGTAACTGGGAATGGTAAAGGAAAAACTACTATGACGTTGGGAGTGGCGTTGAGGGCGTTAGGGTATGGGATGAAGGTTGAAGTTGTGCAGTTTTTGAAAGGTAGAAAAACAGGCCTAGTTAAGTTTGCAGAGAAATATAAAGACGGGTTGAAAGTTAACCAGTTTGGAAGGAAACAGTTTGTTATGGAAGTTAAAGAGGTTGATAAAAAACTGGCAAAAGATGCGTTAACTTATGTAAGCAGCATAAAAAAAGCAGACATAGTTATACTTGATGAGGTTAATGTTGCGCTTAGCATGAAAGTTGTTGGCCTTGATGATGTAGTGAAAGCAGTAAGATGTTTGCCAAAGAATACTGTAGTGTATTTTACAGGCAGAAACGCTCCACGAAAATTGTGTGAAATGGCGGATAGTGTCGTGGAAGTAAGGTATAAAAAAGAGCCTAAATATATGAAAGCCAGGAAAGGTATAGAATATTGAAATAAGCATAAAGCTTTTAAATAACTTTATAAAAATATAATATGCAAGGGCCTGTGGCGCAGCCTGGATAGCGCATCTGCCTTCTAAGCAGAGGGTCGTGGGTTCGAATCCCTCCAGGCCCATTATGATAAATTTTATAAATTAGACACGTATTATTAACTTCAGTGCTGGCGTGCCCAAGCGGTTAAGGGGATCGGCTGCAACCCGATTATTCCCAGGTTCGAATCCTGGCGCCAGCTTTTATTTTGAATTTTAACAACATTTAAATAAAATCTTGCATTTAATTTCAAATATTATGTTGCCGCATACACATTTTTTGTTGCCTTTCACAATTGCATACTACTTATCAAGCAAAGGGCTGATGACGTTTAAAATGGCTTTGCTTGCAGGGCTTGTAGGAGTGTTGATTGACCTTGACCATCTTCTGGAGTATTTTCTGCATACGCATAAATTATCGCTAATAGGGGTATGGAATAATTCTTTGCATTTTCATAGGTTTAAGCAACGGACAATTATACACAGGTGGAAAGGTGCGCTGCTGGTTACGTTGCTTATAATATTAACATTCCTAATTTCGGAAGTTGTAGCGTTAGCAATAGCTATTGGTTATTATTCGCACCTTATATTGGATTATGTTTATTTAAAACTAGGCTATTTTTCTTTCAAGCTTGGCAAGATCTACTTTAAAGAATCTTACTTTGAAATAATTCTTGACGTATTATTTTTGTTAATATTGCTAAAACTTTTTATATCTTGAATTGTTTACTCTATCAATGCCAGCGGTGTTTATGTT
>RFJO01000045.1 GCA_003694495.1 Candidatus Woesearchaeota archaeon | reverse complement strand
GTGCAATTAGCAACGATGTTACAAGAAGTTATCAAAGATGGTCTGGTAACGTGTTTAGTACTGCATTAAGAGGCGCAGTAAAAACAAAAGATGGAAGAAAGTTTTTGGAAGAAAGAGTAAACGAATGGGACAATAAGTTTAGCTTAGGCGTAAAAAGAGATCAACTTGTTGATAACGAAAAATTGTTGCAGGCCTACTTTGAAGGTGCACAACAGAACCAACAGTATCTTCAAAAAACCACTGATGGCCCACTTTATGTGCCGCCTAACTAAGTTTTTTTATCTATATATTTTTTTATATTTTCAACGAATTCTTCTGCTTGTTTTTTGTATTGGTCATATTGTTTTCCAGACACTTGTTTTATTTCCCTATTAACAATGTCTTTGAAAAGCTTATAGAACATTCTCATAGTTTTAGCTGACTTTGTTGTGATAAGCTTATCTCTTATCAAAGTTTTTTCCATTAGGTCTGCCACATGGTCAGGTGAAGGAGGTATCTCCCCATACTTCATTAACGCTGCATGCGCTGCATCAATCACTGCCCAATATAAGTCTACTGTTGCGTTTAAGAGGTGGTCTTTTGCTTTTTTTAATGAAGCTGGCGCCATTACTAAGTAAGTGTAAATTGCTTCTTGTGATGGTCTTATTCTGCCTTCATCTAACAAAGCTTGTAACGGGTCGAAAAATCCTGTGTCAATCAATGCTGTCCCGTACCTTAATATGTTTATGGCCACAGGGTCGCCTGCCCTGGCATATTCCCAAAAATTTGTGAACTTCATTGACTGGATATGTAATCTTTTAATATCAACTTTAGCAACAATTTTTTCTACTATAACTCTATATGTTTCGGCAAGTTCATCGCTTAATTTTATGCTTACGTCGTCAATAATGACAAGGATATCCACATCATTAACCTTTTTCTTTTTTTGCACGACAGAACCGAACACTACAACCGCCTTAATAAAATCGCCGAACTCTTTATATAATAACTTTGCAAACTTTTTTGCTAGCTCAAAACCTTCCTTATCATAATTCAAATCGATTTTTCTTGTCCTTTTTTTCTCCTGAAATTTCATCAATATTCACCTCTTTTTTATTCAATTGGTGTTCCTGACCACCAGTTTTCATCTCCCTTAGGATTAATATGATATTGTCCAGAGATCACTGAAGGCGAATAAGTCCTACCGAAATAACTTCCTTGGATATCAGACCATGTTTTTGACACAGCTCCAACCCTGTACATTGGCGAGCTTGCAAGCTTTGCCCATGCCCCGAACATTCCTCCAAAAATGCTTTCACCTTCACCTTGCGCACCTGGCTCTGTTACAATATGGCCTTTAAAATCTTTATTTTTGTTAAGTTTTTCCATAAACATTTCTATTGGCGTATTACCCTCACCAGGTGATACATGCTCATCATAATACCCGAAATTGTCTGACACGTGCGCGTGGCCTATAACTTTGTTTTTCATCAAATCGTCAACCTGTTTTTCCAGCCATTTGTCAAACTCTTCATCAGATTTGTTAAAGAACTTTCTCCAGGTATTAGCATGCGCAATGTCAAATGTAGCTTTAATATGTGTTTCAGCTAATTTTTTTGCTTTATCCTCGCTAACGCCTTTTTGTTTAAGTATCTTAACCATTTCTTCTCTTCCGCCCATAATAAGTTTTTTTAGTTCTTGGGGGTGTGCACCATAGCCGTTCTCTGGGAAAACGTTTTCAGGTGCTATGAACAAAGGTTTTTTCAGCTTTTTTTTCTTTGTAACTTCGTAAGCATACATTGCCACTTCTGCCATTTTTTGTGCTGACCTTTTAACACCGTACTCTTCTATCGGCACAATCTCCTTTTGCATTTTTTCCATTTGCTCAAGTTCTTGCGAATAACCCATGAAACCTTGTTTTTCCCTTTCAAGGTGCAAACTTCTTTGCTTAAGTTGTTCTTTAAGAAACTCAGAAGGCTTTTCAACATCATCTGGTATATCAATGCCTCTTTTTCTAAGCTCTTCATTATTTTTTATATTATTTTTTATCATGAACCAGTTCTTTTTTGGTGTAGCATTTTCCAGTTCAATTGTATCGTTCAATGCTTTTTTTAACAATTCTAGATCTTTTACTCCTTGCTCATAAGCTCTCATATAGTTATAAGCGAAAGGCGCGGCCCTTTCAACCTGTGAACGCTGGGAAGCAATGTAAAACAGCTTTGCAGCACTGGTTTTTTGGTCAGGATGTTGTTTGTTCCATTCTTGTGCTTCTTTTTCAAAATCGTTCCACCTTTTTTCATTAAATTTAACTCTGCCGTTTTCATCGTATACCGGCACACCTTTCACAAACCGTTCTTCTGGTTTGATAACATTGTCTTCACTATCCACATACTGTCCCATTTCATTGGTTTTCCATTTCGGCTCAAGCAAAACTTGCCCTTTCTGGAACTGTATAACTTGGCCTGTTTCTTTGTTAACTAAGCTTGCGACTTCTTCTTTTTGCCACTCGCCGTATTTTGGCTGGAACTCGTTAAAACTGGTTATGTCTCTTGGGAACTCGGCAGTGTGAAAAACAACCGCACCCCCTTCAGCAGTGTCAGCAGCAAAATCGATTGCTCTTTTTATTTCCATTATAGAATTCTGTGCAACCATGTCAGAGAACCCTCTAGCATCCCTGCTAAACCCGCTAACAGGGTTAATGTTCGGCGATGCGTGGGTTGTAAGTTTAACATTGTTAAGTTTTGCAAATGTTCTTATATCTTCTCTTTTGGTTTTTCCTATAGTGCCTGGGGTTATAGAAGTAGGAGAACTAATTGAACCTTTATGCGCTCCCATGAACCCAAGCTCAACAGTGGTTGCACCGGCAGTTACTGCAGTTTTAATACTTTGCCACGGGTCGCCTATCCCCATTGAAATCCCAACATCCTTAGTAGACAAATCAACTGTTTCCAACGGTTTATTATCCATTGCGTGCCAGTAATCGTGTCCGAAGTCTACCATTTTTTCTAATAATTTATAGTTTTGAATGTTTATTAAGTTTTTGATACGCACATGCCGGGGCATTGCAAAACTTCTCCATAGGGGTTTAGAGTAATTTCTTTTCCGAGCGGGCAAAGAGAGTATTCTTTGACTTTGCATTCATCAAGGAACTGTTTGCTAAACCCCGGCTGTACATTTAATATTGTTTTGCTTTTTATGTTAGCTAATGTTTTAAGGAAGGATTTATATTCTTCTTGTGAGGGCTCCAGGAAGAAATTAATTTTAGCATTACCTTTCATGTAAAGTTTTGTAAAGTTTGCCACAAAAACTTTCAGCTCGTTTACAAGTTTGACATAAGGTTTCAGGCAATGCATGTTAGCTTTTGTTATAGTAAAGTTTGTAAACACAAAGGTATGCTTTGTTGCAAGTTTTATGTTTTGTACAACTTTGTCAAAATTTTTTGAGGATGTAAGATAATTATGCTCGTTCTTTAACCCTTCCAATGCAACCTCAACACCGAAAACTTTGTCTTTAATTTTTGTCAAGATCTCTTTATTAATCAAAACGCCGTTGGTTTGCACGATAACTTTTATTCCGACATGTTTGCAATGGTTAACAACACTTACAAAACCTTTGTCTGTTAAGGGCTCGCCACCGGATATGGCTATAGTTTTCACGCCAAGCTTTTTTAGTTTATTTATCGCATCTATTTTTTGTTTTAAGTTAAGTTCATTTTTGTTTTTTTTATCGATTAAGCAGAACTTGCAGTCTTGGTTACAGTTGTTCGTGATTTGAAATACTGCGGACTTCATGTTGCTATCCTTAGTTTTACAGCATAGTTTATAACATCCTTAAACATGCTTTCTTCATTCCTCCTTTCGATAAGTTCTCTTGCTCTGTTAAACCAGGGCAAAATGCTTGGAGTTTTGGTTCTTAACACCTCGTAAAAGTCAGCATTGTTTATTTTACGTTTCTTTTTGAAAAGCAAATACTCTTTCAAAGGTATATCTGTCGCTTCATCGCATAAGGCTTTTATATCAGCCCCAGAGAAATGCTCAGTTGCTTTAGCAATTTTTTCATAATCAATGTTATCTACTGGCCGATTTTTCATGTTAATTTTAATGATTTCCTTTCTTGCTTTCATGTCAGGCGGGGGCACGAAAATCATACTGTCAAACCTTCCTGGCCGTCTTAACGCAACATCAATCTGCCAAGGCTCGTTTGTTGCAGCAATAACCAATATGTTCTGGTCTTTGTTCCCAACACCATCCATTTCAGCCAACAATGTTGACACAACTCCTTTGGTATTGTTACTCATTCTTGTTCTGTCTGTTGCAAGAGATTCAAACTCGTCAAAGAATATTATGGCTGCTTTCTCTTTCCTTGCATCGTTAAATAACTTTACAACTTGTTTTTCAGCTTCACCCACATACTTTGACTTAATGTCAGAAGATTTCACATTAAAAAACGCCACGTTAGCTTCCCCTGCGGTAGCTTCAGCAATCAATGACTTACCGCACCCAGGCGGTCCGTACATTAGTATCCCTCCACCTAATTTTTTACCAAAATATTCAAACACTTCAGGATGAAGCAAAGGTTCAATTATCTTTATCCTTATTTCTTCTTTAACCTTAGCCAACCCTCCCACATCTTCAAAAGTTACCCTTGGCCTAAAACTCTTTTTTTCCGTAACATTAAACTCTGTCTCCCTTAACTCTTGCGATTTAAGATAAACTTCAGATGCAAGGCTATAATAATATTTAGACTGTTCACCTTCAGTATTTTTTGCAACTTTTAAGTATATTTCTGCAGCATCTAGTAAAAGTTTTCTTTGCTCTTTTTTTTCGGTTTTTTTCATTGCAAGGTTGATTAAGCTGTTAGCATAATTTATTTCATTGTTAACGTCCATTTTTCCTCCTCAGCCTTAGCTTTTTTAATCATTTGTTCTAGCATGCTAAAATCTTGTCTTTGTTTGGTTTTTTGTTTTGGCACATAACTCATTTTTGCTGGTGCAACGTCATAGTATTGTGTTAAAGGTTCAATATTGTAGTTTTTTTGGTTGGTTGCATAACCATCTTGTTTAACTTCTTGTTCATAGGTTGGCTTAAACAGTTCTGCATTGCTATAATCAAGATGGTTTCTTGCACTGCATATTGCTTCAAGATGCTCAGAGCTAAACCTTTCATACAATTCCCTTAATTTATCGCATTCACATGACATTTTTCTCACCCTGACAATTTAATCATACAATAAGTAATATGTTTTATGAGCTTATATAGAAATTTAATTTCCTGAGCAAACATCTGAGACATTTTAGTCATACATAAAGTTTAAATCTATTTTAATCAATTGAATAAAGAATGAAAATTTCTGCAAGTTATTGGGGAAGAGATGTAAATGAGATGTACAAGTTTATAGAAAAATGTTCGAAAGAATTTTCTGTGGTTAGGTTAAGTTATTGGATTTTCGGGTTAAACCATCCTTCTGTAATATCTAAGCTAAATTCTTACAGAAAAAAGTTAGGCATTTCATACAATGTTCATATGCTTTGGGGCAACATTGATTTATCATCTAACATAAAAAACATCAGGCTAGGTTCAATAGCCGAATCAAAAGAAGCCATAGACTTTTTATCATCCATTGGCGGCGGCGTTTTAAACTTTCACCCGTCTTTAAAACCTTTATTTTACAAATTTTTTTCTTCTCAAGAGAAGGCTAAACTTTTCGGCAACGAGGTTGAATCATTTAAAGAGATTGTATCATATGCTAAAGACAAAGGCGTTGTTATAGTGATAGAGAATGCTACAAGTTTTCCTTCTAACTACCCCGAGTTTAAGCGTTCATGCAATTTTACTTTTCATAAAAATATTGTTGATAAGATAAAATATCCTAATTTTGGTGTAAACTTTGACACTGGCCACTATTTTCAGCACTCGCACACTGAAAGTTTGCCTTTACCAAAAGTTTTCAGCATGGTTGGTAAAAGAATAAAATACGTTCACGCTCACGATAATGACGGCAGTTACGACCAGCATTTAGCCGTAGGCAAAGGCAAGTTTCCTTGGCCAGAATTTTTGGACTTGTTAAATTCTTACGGTTTTAACGGCACGCTTGAGTTGGAATTGTCAAAGTTATCTGACCAGATCATGTCAAAGAATTATTTGTTAAACCTAAGGCCTGAATATTTTTAAAATTTTTATCTTTCTATGCAATGTTTCATACCTAATGTTGAGTTTTTTTGCTGTAATCGTAAGCTTCCAGTTATTTTCTTTAAGCTCATTAGTTATATATTCCTTTTCAAACTCTTTTTCTGCTTCTTTCAATGTCGGCCATGAAAAATTGTACTCGTTCAGTATTTGCCTGCTCAACTCGTCAACATTTTTGTATATGGTTGAAAGTTTTTCAGGGTGCAAGACTTTATCATAACTTTTCAGGCTTTCCTCGATAACATAATTTAGCGCTTCTTTCTTTACATATTCAGGCTTAAGCAACGCTTTCCTGCACACATTTATGTCAATGCCAAGCTCGTTTATCATCCTGTGTATAGTTTTTCTGTCAACGCCGCAGATCCTTGCGACTGCTGTAACATCGCCAAAATGAGATTTTAAAAGTCTTTCAATGAAAGCTTTTCTAAAAATCCTTTTTGCATTTTTCAAGGTTAAGCCTTTAGGGACATGTATTTCTACCAATGGATTCTTTTTTAGTTTATCAGTTATGTCCTTGTTAAGTTCTTTTATCGTAACACCTAGAAATTTTTGTATAGTCTTTTCTATCACTGGCTCTATTTCAGTTTCTATAAAATTTTCAAGATCTTTTTTCATATTTCTGTATAAAGCTTGTTAGCTTTCTTAAAGACATAATATAACAACCAAGCTTTACCTTGTGCTGTACCTTCAGCCTTCTTTTTTTCAGCGCCAAGCTTTTTCGCTTTTTTCCTGTCTTTATCTCTGAAAGTAATCCCGCCGAACGCGCCAAACAAATCTTTAAACCCAGTACCAATGCCACCAAACAAACTCCACACTGTTTCTTTCTTTTCTTCTTTCTTTTCTTCTTCTTTTTCCTCTTTAAATTCTCCAAGTTCTCCCAGATACTTTTTCAAATCATCCTTAAGCGCCATCATACTTTCATCCAACGCTGCCAACAGTTCAATATCTTCAGCCTTTTGCATTTCAATGTACTCATCAATTTCTTCCTGTGTTGCAACGATTGGTATGATTTCAATTTCTGTCCTGCCAGCGTGCACCGGCTGTTTTTGCCCTTGCGGTGTATATATCATTTCCGGCCTGGAAACAAAGTTAAACCTGATTTGCACAACAGGGTAATATGTTAACCCTTTATCCTGTCCTCGAGCAAGAAGTTCAACTTCTATCTTTGCAGTTTCAAAAGCGTTTATTATGTCAGGGTCTTCAAAGTTCGAGCCTTTATGTTGTGGCCCAAGCTGAAGTTGTTGTATTGTTTTAAGGTAAGGTCTTACCCAGTTCATGTACATTTTTATGCTTTGGTAATGCTGTTTAAGGTATTTTAACTTAAACTCCCTTGTGAACTGCAGTTCTTTGTAAGTTTTTTCTTTCCAGACATAGTATGAATAAAGCTTTTTCGCGCAAACGTCTGCAACCCTTTTCGGCACGCCTTCTTTAATTAAAGATTTTATTGCATTGTCAACACCTTTTGAACCGTCTTTAGGGTTAATCCTGAAAAACAAATCTGGTAACGACAGGTAACCTACTTTTGTAGATAATGAATATACAGAGTTAGGGTTTTGCATACCTTGCTCAACGATTTCAATCCATATGGATTTCAAGGCGATTTCTGCGCTTTCGTCACCTTTAAGGCTTTTTTCATAATACTCCATTCTTTCATCAACTTTTCTAAGCTCGCTTACGATAGGGAACACAGTCTTTACCATGCTGCCCAGGGTAGCCATGTACTGTGCAGCTTCCCTTTGCATGGCAGACATTTTTGTGCCAAGCTGGCCATGGAACGAGGATGAAACAGACGCGTCAAAAAAGTCTTTAACTTTTATAATCTTATCAAAATCTACGCCATGCGCACCTTTTTCCCTTAAAAACCTTAATATGGTAAAATAATGTTTTTCCAACCCAGAGGTCATGCTTTCAAGAACTAGCCAATACTTCCCTCTCCCGTCTTTTAAACCAGACTTTAAATTTGTTTTACCTTGAGTAAACGGATTCTTTTTCTCTTCCTTTTTTTCTTCTTTCTTTTTCTTGGAAAGCATATTAATATAATTGGTTTGGTAACTATTTAAGCTTTTTCATGTACAACAATATAAGCATAACTCCTATAACATTATAAGCATCAGCCAGGTTAAACGTTGAAAAATATTTCACATAAATAAAATCCCTTACATGTCCTAAGAATATTCTGTCAATAAGGTTCCCCACTGAACCAGCAAGCAAAAGTGTCAATCCAAAGGTGTTATATATTTTATGATAATAAAATATGCCGGCTATTACCGCAATTGTAACAATTATAAAAAACAGGTTCCATCCTTTTAGAATTCCAAAAGCTGCCCCTGTGTTAGTGGTATAAATCAACGCCACAAAATTGTTTTCAAAATAAGTTTTGCCTTGCATTAAATATTTTGTAACTTGGTCAACAAAAACAAGCAAGGTTGAAAAAAGGATAAGCCTTTTCATTTTAGGCCCCGTAAAGTTTCATATAAGCTTTTATTTCAGATATTAATCTCATTATATCGCTACCTATTATGTTTTCAAAACTTAAAAGCCTGTCTTTTATTAAGAACCTTTCATATATTTCCTTTTTCCACTCAGCCCATCCTTTTAATTTATCACTTCCCCAGAAATCTCCCCAGTTCTTTATAAGTTTTGAACCTAGCCTAAACTCAAACCCGCCTTTTTGCATTTTTTTCTTCACTCCGTCAATGTTCGCTTCCACATCTCCATGGAACACTTGCAGGTCCATTTGTATTTCAGCACTAACATAATCATCCAGTTTTCTTACACCGAACCACCTCAGCTCAACCTGCTTTGACCCATCCGGGTTTTCAACCACCCTGTACTTGACTTCTTGCCACGTGTAACCATTATAAGTAAACCACCTTTGCAATTCTTGGTAGAATTCTCCAAAATCTAAAACAGCATTAGCTTTAACTTTTGTTCCAAAAGGCACAATATAATAGCTCCGGTCTTTTGTGTTAAGCATATTAAAAATATTATAAAACAATCTTAATAAATCTTTTGATAAACTTTATAAGTGATTTTTTGTTTTAGAAATGTATGAAAGTTTTCCCACTATTGGTTATTTTGCTGATAATCTCTGCATGCACTGGAGAATTAGTGCATGTCACTCCTAAGAATATTGAAAACGAAACATTGTTGCCTGTGCCGGTAGAACCTTTCAGGGTGACTGTTCAGAACGGTGTAAAGGTTGTCGACATGGAAGTTAAACAATGGGAATTCCTGCCTGCAGTAGTAGAAGTAAACGAAGGCGACAAGGTTAGGCTGGAAATAAGAAGCAAAGACGTTATCCACGGTATAAGCATTCCTTTCCTCGGCGTAAATGAAAAGATCGAGCCAGGCACTGTTGTCAAGATTGATTTTATTGCCGAGCCGCCTGGTGTTCATGAATTCAAGTCGTCTGTATATTCTGGTGTTGGGTATAAGAATATGAAAGGCAAGATTATAATAAATAGAAAAGGTTAAATAACTTTAATT
>RFJO01000044.1 GCA_003694495.1 Candidatus Woesearchaeota archaeon | reverse complement strand
CCTTTCTTAATTAATTTTTCAACTGAACTCGTTGTGCTGCTAAATAAACAAGACAATAATAAATCATTGGCTTGGAGTTGTTTTAACAAGTTTTCACTATCGCCCATATTGCCTTTAAAACCTAATGCAACTAAGTTTTCTGCAACGTTGCCTTCGGTGATGATTCTTTTACTGTTTACTTCCTTTGGTTCGTCAACGTAAAGGTAACTTGGCTTGCCTTTCTTTTCAAACTTTTCATTTATCTTTTCTAGCATCAAAATATAGTCGCTTACATTCTCTTCTGGGATAAAAAGTATAAGCCTAAGGTTGGATGGATGATAAAACGTGTTGTGCGCAAACATTAGTTCATCTGTAGTGATGTTCATTATAGAATCAATGTTGCCAAGGATGGGTTTACGTAATGGATGTTTAACAAATAACCCTTTTCTTAAATTATTATATAAAATGCTGGATATATTATCGTTAGCTCTTGCAATCTCCTGAGAGATTATGCCTTGTTCCTTTTTTACTACAGCTTCGGTAAAATATGGTGCGGTTACAAAATTAATGAGGTATTCTAAACTTTTTTGTCTATCATTATTAGTTGTGTGAATATAATATGTTGTATGGTCAAAGTTTGTCCATGCGTTGCCATAACACCCCATCTTGCTAATTTCTTCCAACGCATCTTTGCCGTTTTCATTATAAAAGGCGCAATGTTCAAGAAAATGTGCAGTGCCGTCTTGGACATGAACAACTTTTTTATCTTCTCCAGTTACAAATTTCTCGTCTATGCTTCCAAATTTAGTGAAGAGATGCATGCTTCTAATGTTGACTTTACTCGGCAAAGGCATGAAGTAAAACGTCATGCCGCAATCTAGTTCTGTTTCATACAAGTTCATGCCTAACCTGTTTTTACTTATTTTTATGTCTTTCATTTTTGTAGTAAGCAGTATATAACCGGCTGATTTTCGATAAACCTGCTTGCATCAATAACCTCGTCAAGGCTGACATTTTTGTAAGGGTTGTCATAGTTGTTCATAATTTCCCATTGGTTGCTTAATGATGCGTAAATTAGTTGCCTTAACTTTTGTGACTTTTTGTGTGAAGACATTTGCCAAAAATTTTCTAACATTTTTTTGGATTCTTTTATTTCTTTTTTAATAAATTTACCAGACCTAATCTTTTCAAATTCCCGTAGCATAACATCTATGGTTTTCTGTTTGTTTATTAGATCTACACCAGCCATAGCATAGATGACCTCTTTTTCAGTGTCTAAATATGAGTAAGCAGAATATGCCATGTTCCGTTTTTGCCTTACTTCCTTGAATATGCGAGAACTTGAAGAGCCGCCAAGGTAGTGGTTAAGTAATCTTAGCCTTATTCCTTCATTATAACTTAACTGCTTGGTAAGCGGTGCACCCACAATCACTATAGTCTGGTTGAATTGGGAATTGTCTTCATGTAGGCGTACATTAGTTTTGTTTGCTGGGATGTAGCGGTAAGAAATGTTTTGGTTAGACCTAGATAAGTTGCCAAAGTGTTCAAGGAGTAAGTTGTTTACATTGTCTGGGTCAAGGTTTGTGGTAATGTAAAAATGTTTTAGAGAATCGTTTAAGATTGAAGTGTAAGCTGTTGTGCAGTCCTGACAAGTAATGCGCGAGTATTCTTCTTCAGTACCATATAATGGTGTTAATACTTCTTGATTTTTTATTATTTGTTTGAAAAAATTGTTAATTGCTACTTTTTCTTTATTCATCTGATTTTGTTTTAATCCTAAATATAATCTTTCTTTTACTCTGAAAAAGTTTTCATTGGAAAAACAACTGCCCTCAATTAACGGGTTAGTGACAATGTCTTCTAGGATTCTGATCGATTTTTCTAATGTTTTTTTTCTCCCTATTAAACTTCTTTCAGTTACTATATTAAGTGAAAAACCAAAACTGTGAAGGTTTCTGTAGATGGAAGGAAAGGCCCAGTAATTTACATCAAACTCTTTTAAAAAAGCCAGCTCAATTTTTTGTGAGGAAGGATATTTACGAGAGCCTTCTAAAAGAATATGGTTTGCAAGAGTCTTGGCAAGGCAGGATGTGCCTAATTCTGTAAAGAAAGTTAGATTGATATCTGTTGTTTTATAATCTTCATCTTGTATTACATAAACATTTGTATCGTTAGGCCAAATAAAGTGATAGTAGTCCATTAATGCTGTTTATTATATCTTCATATTTAAGTTTTATCTTGTTTTAGCGAGAGGAAATAGTTTTAGGACAACACAATACCGAGATTAATGCAAATATTTAAATAACAATTCAAATCAACTAGCAAATAAATGAAAATCAAAATTATAACTTTTGGGTGCAGTAATAACCTTGCAGAAGCTGAGGTAATGGCAGGGTTGCTAAAGTCGGCAGGCCATGAAATTGTTGAAAATGGTGAAGATTTAAGGGTTGTAAATGTTTGTTCTGTAAAAGGTCCTAGCTTGAATAAAGGATTGAAAGAAGTAAGGTCTTCTCCTGTACCAGTGATAGTTACTGGATGTATACCTAAGGAAGAAGTGGATAACATTAAGAGTATAAGGCATGATATATCTTTGTTAAGCACGCATAATATTGAAAAAATAGTTGATGTTGCGGAGTATTTGTTTGATGGTATCACTACAATTAATGTGGAAAAGAAAAACATGAATAAAGTATGTTTGCCTAAATTAAGAAAAAATAGTATGATAAGCGTAGTGCCAATATCTTCAGGGTGTTATGGCAGTTGTAGTTATTGTTCAGTTAAGTTGATTAAGGGGGATTTGTTTTCGTATGATAAAGAATTAGTAGTAAAAGAAGTGAAAGATAGCTTAAATGAGGGGTGTAAAGAAATATGGTTGACATCGCAAGACAATGGGGCTTATGGTCTGGACAAGAATAGTTCATTGCCTGAATTGTTAAATGAAATTTTGAAAATAAAAAAGGATTTTAAGGTCAGGCTTGGCATGACTAACCCGCAGTATGTTTGTAAGTACCTGAATGAATTTATTGAAATTTTTCGTGATGAAAAAATGTTTAAGTTTTTGCATATGCCTTTGCAGTCTGGTTCGAATAGGGTTTTAAAAGATATGAACAGGCCATATAAAGTTGAAGATTATTTAAAGGCAGTAAAAATGCTTAAACAACATCATCCAATGTTAACTGTATCAACAGATATTATTGTCGGATATCCTATTGAAACTGAAGAGGATTTTAACTTGTCATTGCATGTTATCAAAGATTCAAAGCCTGATGTGCTGAACTTGACAAGGTATTGGCCAAGGCCTAACACTCCAGCTGCGAAATATAAAATGTTGGATGGAACGTTGGTTAAACAAAGAGTGCAAAGGGCTCTTGAAATCTTTAAAGAAATAGCTTTAAAAAACAACTTGGGATGGGTTGGATGGAGTGGAGATGTTTTGATTGATGAAGCGGGTAAAAATGGCACCTTTATCGGGAGAAATTTTGCCTATAAGCCTGTCATAGTCAAAGGCGATTATGAACTTGGGCAGAAAGTTAAAGTTAAAATAAAAAAAGTAACAGCTTATGAACTTTTTGCTTAACGTATAAACGTGTAACTTCCGTCAGGGTTAAGCCGGTAATGGGACTTTGTTTCTGATTCTTTGAGTTCACTTGCAGACTCTTCTAGTTTATTAAGAATTTTTGAGCTGTTAGCTTCGTTACCCACTTGCTCATTACTTAAATTATTCTGTTGAAAATTTTCCTGTGGTTGCTGGTTGTTAACATAGTCTTGATTTTGTAAAGGCTCTTGTTGCTGTAGATCATTTGCGTTGTGGAAAGGTTCTTGATGGGTTGTTGCGGGAGATTGTAAGTTCTCCTGTGGTTGGTGGTTGCTGATATAATCTTGGTTTTGCATTTCTTGTTGGCGGTCATTAAAGTTATCAGTACTTTGCGTTTCTTCCACTTGTTGGTTGTCGAGGTAGTCTCTGCTTTCTAAATTGTCTTGTTGGTGGTTTACAGAATCAATGAATTCATCATCTGATCCGCTGTTTTCATCTTGGCTGTTGTCTTCCCTAACAATCGGGTTGCCACAGTTGGGGCAATAGTTCATATCTAAACTGTATTCGTAGCCACAACTGCAACTTTCCTTAAACGATGCGCCGCAGGAATGACAGTAGTTGTCGCTACTGTTAACTTCAGCACCGCAATCGCATAAGTATGTTTCTTCTTGAGGTAATTCATTACCACAGTTGCGACAAAATGTGTCCCCTTCTTTAGGGTTATAACCGCAATTTAAACAGGATTCCATTTTGTTCTGTGAAATGAATTAATGCTTTATAAAGATATAGTAACTATAATATAATGTTCCTTATTATTACCTTTAGATCGAACTCTTTATCTGCAAGCTCGTGGTTGAAATCAATAATAACATTATCATCATTAAGTTCTACAATGTGCCCTGTGCGTTTTTGGTTGTTAAAAGTCATAGAGATTTTTGTGCCTGGTGAAATGTCTTCAATAGCCTTTTCAACCATGCTCCTTGGGAGAGTTCTTATTAACGAACCATTCCGGTAACCAAAGCCGTTGCTAGGATAAACTTTTATTACTTTTTCTTCACCAATTGCCATGCCGAGAACTGATGTGTTTATAGCGCTAATAACTGAAGGCGAACCTTGTTTGAACCTTATTGGCTTGTATTCTTTTTCTAAATTAAAAATGCCAGAACTAATTGCTATGTCTTTTATAGAAGTATCATAAACTTTACCATTTAAAAAAATAATATAATCTAATTCTAGTTCTGTACCATGCTCAATGAACATGTTAAGGTTTTAGTGGCTTAAGATCTTTCCAGACCATGTCAAACATGTTTTGCATGGTTGATGCAAAGAATGGCGTTTTTAACCAAACACCTAAGTCGTAACTTGGGTGAACCTCTTTATCATGCATAAGCATAAACATGATGTCGTTGTTGTCAACAATACAATAACGAGAGTTGATGTCTTCAAGAACACGAACCTCGGCATATTTAGCCAACTCTTTCAACACACTTTTTGAAGTGTCTGATAATGGTGTGGCTACCCTTACTGAAACGCCTTTCTTGTTAAGATTTTTAAATGTGGATTTCATACTCTCCCATTTTCTTGAGATGCCTTCATCTGTTGTCATCAATGAAACAGATTCTTTTGCTTGTTTTAGTAGGGAATCCATGTGCAAGTATAAGTTTTGCCGGCCTCTGATTGCACCAGACAAATCGCTTGGTTCGACAAATTCAATGCCTTGCTTGTGTAGCATGTCAAGTTCTTGCATCAATTCGCTGCCCTTTAATGAATCAAGTTTGTTAACGTTTTCTTTTGCTTCTTCTTTGACTAATTTTTTTGCGCGTTCGATAACCTCTTGCGGCTCAACTGCAATGTACTTGATAGGCTTGCCTAACTTCATTACAATATAACCTTTTTTTTCTAACGACTCAAGAATGTCGTACGCTCTTGACCTTGGCACGTCTGAGATTTCGCTTAATTCACCAGCGGTTGAAACGCCCCTGGATAATAAGGCTGTCCAAATCTTTACTTCGTATAGATTTAGGTTAAAGTATCTCCTTAAGTTGTTTAAAAAATCCTCTTTTACGATCATTAATGTTCCCTCCTTTTTGTAAAAATTTGTTACAATTTATACACAGTAACAAACTTAGAAAAATAAAATATAAAGTAGTATATAAATATATCTTTTTTATTTTT
>RFJO01000043.1 GCA_003694495.1 Candidatus Woesearchaeota archaeon | reverse complement strand
TTCAAATACTTAACCTTTTATTTAAATATTTCGATTTTTTAGTATATAATAGTGAATACAAACTTTAACCATTATGTAGTTATTACTGCTATATAAAGTTTTCTGGTTTTGAGGAATTTGGACATGATCAAGAAAAATGGAGGAATGTTTGCTTTGTTTTGAAACAACAATATTTAAATAGAATATAAAAAACCTGTATAAAATCAGACAGGGGGTTGGTGAAATGTCAGAGGAAAATGATGAGATAACTGTTGATTTCAGCAAGATTACAAGGTTTTTCAAAGGCAAAAGAAAGCAAACAAAAGAAAGCTCTGGGGAAGAGCAGAGCGAAGAATCAGAAGATGAAGGAGAGATGTCCATTGATTACAAAAAGATTGCTTTTTACGTAAAGAAATATTCTGCAGTTATCTTAATCTTAATCCCTCTTATTCTCAGCATTAATTTCAGAATGTACCCTGCGAATCTTCCAATAATGGATAAATGGGCAAAAGACACTGTTTATAACAATATTAGGGCTGGCATAGCGCAGGAGATTATGAAGCAATACCCTACTTTGCCTAGAGAGAACCTTGCGAGAGAGGTGGAGAAGAAATTCCAAGAGTTATTAGCCAGTGATAAAGGAGCTATCGAGTCTCAAATAAAGCAAACGTCAAATTACTTCAAATCACGTTTCCAGGACGATGACGGACAGACTTACCTTCTTGCAATTGACCCTTACACATATTATAGGTCAACAAGGAATATTATTGAAAAAGGAATGGTTGGTGATGAAATAAGAAAAGGTCAAGAATGGAACAATCACATACTGGCCCCAATAGGAGTTCCGGCAAAAAAGAATTTTCATATAGTAGTAGGAGTATATTTTTATAAAATATGGCACTTTTTTGATGAAGATGTTTCTTTGATGAAAACCTTTTTTTATATAACTGTTGTAATGTCAGCGCTGTCTGTGTTTCCTGCTTTTTTTATTGCGAGAAGAATTGGCGGCAAGTTCGCAGGATTCTTTGCAGCTGTCTTGGTTGCTGTGCATCCTGTGTTTATTGGGAGAACATCTGGAGGTTTTTCTGATACCGACGCTTATAATGTCTTGTTCCCATTATTAATTGTTTGGATGTTTTTCGAAGCTTTTTATGCTAAAACCATGAAAAAGAGATTAGCTTATGTGGGGCTTGCAGGCTTTTTTGTTGGCTTGTACAGTTATACATGGTCTGGCTGGTGGTACCCATTCTTTTTCCTGCTTGGAACGTCAGGAGTTTATATATTGTATAATGTTGTGATTAAACTTAATAAAACAAAGAACTTAATAAAAATTATAAAAGAGTTAAAACAAGTGTTTGTAATTCTGGCAGTATTTGTTGTGTTTTCAGGAATATTTGTGTCTGCGTTTGCTGGGCCTGATATTTTTGTGAAGTCTGTTGCTGGCCCATTAAAGTTTAGGGCAATAAAGAATGCCGCACACAAAACATTGTGGCCTAATGTTTACACGACTGTTGCTGAATTGAATCCTGCATCGTTTAAGTCAGTGATTAACCAAATTGGGTTTGGTGGAAAATCTAAAGGGAGGTTCATGTTCTCCTTGGCTGTTTTAGGAATAATACTTGCTTTTGTTAGGAAAGACAAGAATAAAAGTATGAACGTGCTGCACAGCTCGCTCTTGCTTATCTGGTTTTTTGCAACTATTTACGCAAGCCTTAAAGGGTCTAGGTTTTTGCTCTTATTAGTGCCTGCTTTCAGCATTGCTTGCGGAGTTGCAACAGGGATAATATATTATTATTTAAGCAGATGGCTGGAGTCAGGGCTTAGCATAAGCCAAAAAATTTCCAAGCCAATAATAATAATCCTTTTCTGCGTTCTTTTGATAACACCTGTAAAAGCAGGCCATTTCACAGCATTGAATGAGGTTCCGAGCATGAATGACGCTTGGTATGCTACGCTAACAAAGATTAAGGAAGAATCAAAAGAAAATGCTATAATAAATTCTTGGTGGGATTTTGGCCATTGGTTCAAGGCAATAGCAGACAGGCCAGTAACTTTTGATGGTGGTAGTCAGAACACACCAATAGCGCATTGGATAGGCCGCGTCTTAATGACAAACAATGAAAGGGAGGCTATTGGAATATTGAGAATGCTTGACTGCGGCTCAAACCTTGCATTTGAAACGCTTTACAATTACACCAACAATGACACTCACAAGAGTTTAGACATAATATACAACATAATCGAGCTTAAAAAAGAGGATGCAAAAGAAATACTTAAGGTGTATGGTTTTTCAGATGATGAAGTAAGAACCGTTTTGAACCTTACACACTGCAATCCTCCTGAAGATTATTTTATAACTTCACAGGATATGATAGGAAAAAGCGGAGTCTGGGCTCATTTCGGAGGATGGGACTTTAAGAGAGCTGATGCCTGGATAAACGTTAAAGGCATGAGAAAAAGCGAGGCAATAAAATACTTGACAGAAAAGTTGGGTTACAATGAAGATGAAGCTAATGACATTTATTTCAAGGTTTTAAGCATGAATGATGAGAAAGATGCAAACACTTGGATAAGTGGTTGGCCTAGTTACTTGTCAAGCCTTACTTCTTGCAACATTAATGACAAAATAGTTAGCTGCGGCAACGGCGCAAAAGTGAATTTTTCAAGCATGGAAGCAACAGTGTCATCAAAACAGGGAACAGCACTGGCCAAGAAATTAGTATATGTTGATGAGGATGGTGAATTTAAAGTAATTGAATATGAGAACGGCACTGCTGACGTGGCTATATCATTAATTCCTTCAGGCAACGGTTACAGAAGCGTTCTAACGTCATCTGTTTTGGGAGATAGCATGTTTAACAGGCTGTTTTTCTTCAGGGGCCACGGATTAAAGTATTTTGATTTCTTTGACCACCAAAAACAAGTCAGCGGCGGAGACATTTATGTCTGGAAAGTTGACTGGAACGGAACAGATGAGAATGTTGTTTACAAGAAAGTTGAAGAGAATGAGTTAAATGAAACAACACAAATATGAATAAAGAAAAAAATTTCAAAAGAATTGGATGGCAGGAGGTCGTTCTTGCAATATTTGTTTTGATTGTTGTAATA
>RFJO01000042.1 GCA_003694495.1 Candidatus Woesearchaeota archaeon | reverse complement strand
GATTTTCATCATAAGAAGCAAAACAGTTCTTATCGCCACAGGCGGCGCAACACAGATTTACGCAACCAACCCTACATCCTTAGCCAACACCGGCGACGGGTTAAACTTGGCGTTAAAAAACCGCATCCCGTTACAAGACATGGAATTCATTCAGTTCCACCCGACAGGTTTATACGACAAAGGTTTACTTTTATCTGAGGCAGCCCGCGGCGAAGGCGGTTATCTTTTAAACTCAAACATGGAACGCTTCATGTCAAAGTACGCCCCTTCAACAATGGAACTCGCACCCAGGGATGTCATATCAAGAGCAATTTATAATGAGATACGAAAATCCAACAAAGATTATGTTTACCTTGACTTAAAGCACCTTGGCAAAGACAAAATCCTTTCCAGGCTGCCTTTTTTATATGACAGCATAAAATTCCACTTAGACTTGGACTGCACCAAAGACCTTGTCCCTATCAAACCTACTGCACACTACACTATCGGCGGCATACCCACCAACACCCACAGTAAAGTTATCTCTGGAGACAAAGTCATAAAAGGCTTATACGCTGCAGGCGAATGCGCTTCATCCGGCGTTCACGGCGCTAACCGGTTAGGTTGCAACTCTTTGCTTGAGTGCGCAGTTTTTGGCACCGTTGCGGGCAAAGAAATGGCTCAATATTGTAATAACACAGAACTGGGCAAGGTAGACGACGCCAAGGTAAAATCTTCAGTTGACTATGTAAACAGTTTACTTTCCGATGGAGAATACAGTTTGAACGAAATACGGCAAGAGCTTAAGCTTATAATGGAAACGCACTGCAATATAATAAGGCGTTCAAGCAGCTTAACCATTGCTATAAAAAAGTTAAAAGAATTAAAACAAAAGTTCAAAAACCTTAACCTTCAAGATAAAGGCAAACTGTACAACAGTGAACTTGTTTACGCGTTAGAACTTGCCAGTATGCTTAACGTTTCCGAATGCATCCTTCACTCAGCCTTGGCAAGGAAAGAAAGCAGGGGCTGTCATTACCGTGAAGATTATCCTAACAAAGACAAAACATTTCAAAAGCACACATTGTATTATAACTCAAAAGATATAAGGTATAAACAAAACAAGCTTAGTATTGAAGATGTAAAGAGGTCATACTAATGGAAGTCATCATATCCAGGTTTAACGGCAAAAAACGTTACACTTCAAAGTTTAACCTAGCACTTAAGCCAGACCTAACTGTAAGCGAAGTTTTAATGCTTATAAAAAACTCCCACGACGGCAGTTTAAGTTTCCGTGCAGGCTGCCGTAACGGCGTTTGCGGCATTTGCGCTGTAAAAGTCAACAACAAATCAGTGTTAGGTTGCAAAACCAAGGTTAAAGATATTGTAGTTGACGACAAAATTCTCATTGAACCGCTTGACATGTTTCCGGTAATAAAAGACCTTGTCGTAGACATAGACAATTTTATCGAAAACAACATAGACATCCGTTCAGCCATAGTATCCAGCTCAACGCACAAAACTTCACAGGAAGACATGCGTCATCTTGACACGGTTTCAAACTGCATCCAGTGCGGCATTTGTTTTTCATCATGCGACGTGTTAAATGTTAACCAGTCTTTTATAGGCCCGGCAGCATTGCTTAGAGCATACCGGTGCGTTACAGACAAGCGTGATGGTCTTAAAAATCAAAGGCTGAAACATTATAACAAGGAAAACTACGCGTGGGACTGCACTCACTGTGAAAATTGTACAACCTTATGCCCTCAGGGGATTAATGTGTCTGAGCACATTTCGTCTTTAAGGAAAGAACTCATTGAACAAGGTTTGAAAAGTAAAGGTTCCTCGCACCATCTAGCGTTCTTAAAATCTATAAATAAGCACGGGTTGCTTAACGAAGCATCATACCCGTTCTTTTCCATAAACTTCAACCCGTTAAGGTTAAAAGAAGTTTTGCCTGTCGGATTAAGAATGTTAAGGAAACGCAAATCCCCAGGCATATTCCATAAGCCAATAAAAAACATTGAAGAGGTTAGAAAACTTTTCCGCGAGGTAAAAGAATGAAAGTTGCATATTACCCGGGTTGCGTTGCCAAAGGCGCGTGCAAAGAACTTGACTTGTCTGTAAGATTAGTTTTAGAAAGGCTCGGCATAGGCGTTACAGAACTAGACACTGCATCCTGTTGCGGCGCCGGTGTCATGAACGAAGTTAAACCCAAGTTAAACCACGTTTTGAACGCTCGCACCTTTTCCATGGCAGAAAAGCTCAACCTTGACTTAATGACAATCTGCAGCACATGCTACGGCAGGTTCAAATCTTCAAACCAATACATAAAACAAAACCTAGATGCGATCAACAAAGAAATCAAAAAAATTAAAACTTCATATAACGGAAACGTCAAAGTAAAACATTTCGTTGAAGTGTTAAACGATTACGGGTTAGATGAGCTTAACAAAAAGGTAAAAAAACCGTTAAGAACTCTCAAGCCTGCGGTCGTATACGGCTGCCACTTGCTCCGCCCTCACGCTGTTGAAAATAACATCATGGAAAACGTTTGCAAATCCTTACACTCCAAACCAATTAATTTTGAAAGCAAAGGCCGTTGCTGCGGGTTCCCTATTTTAATGACTAACAGGAAAACTTCATTAAAGCTTGCCGGGAAAGTTTTAACTGACGCCATCGACAACGGCGCAAACTGCCTGGTTGTTTCTTGCCCGCTTTGCCACATGAACTATGACAGTTTACAGCCAGAGGTTGAAAAAGTTCTTGGAAGAAAAATTAAATTGCCGGTGTTGCATTTAAGCCAGTTAATCGGGTTAGCTTTGGGTTTGACAATGGAAGAGCTCGGCATGGACAAACACATCGTTGACTGCGACAAAGTTTACCACTTAGTCCACCTCTAACATTCTCACCGCCCTGTCAACTGACAAATGTCTTTTTGTCAAGGTTAATTTTACAACTTCGTTTTCCTTGTCAAGCTTATTTTTCTTTTTCAGTATCCTTCTTATTTTGTTCAAGACAGGCTTAACATGGTTCAACGCCACTATTGCAGCTACCATAGCATCCTTCTGGTGCGTATCTTTTAGCACATACCCTTTCACCATTTCATTTTTATGCTTTGTCCATATATCATCTTCCGGCTGCGCCAGCATAGCGCCAAGCATAGTAGATATTTTCTTCACATACGAAGATGCAGGGCTCACGTCTGAACCAACCACTACAACTCTTCCATAATTAAGGGTTATTTTTATCAAACTTTCATAGCTTAAGTTTTTCCTGCTGGCAGACTTTATCACATTCCCGTCCAAATCCATGATAACATAACCCACCTTTGCGCCCGGGTCAACGCCTAAGATCAAAAGTTTATCTTTCATTTATTGCATATAAGTGATTTGGTTATAAAAAAGTTTTTAAATTGCTACAGAATCAGTAAGTTTATGGCAGAAAAATGCAGCATTTGTAACAACAAAATTAAAACAACTTTCCTTGGCAAGATTGTCGGCACTAAGATTGGGAAAAAGTATGTTTGTAACGAGTGTCAAAAAAAGTATAAAGATAAAGTCAAGGAAATGGTTTAAGCCTCTGTAGCTTAACGGTTATAGCACCGCTCTCGTAAAGCGGAGGTTGAGGGTTCAAATCCCTCCAGAGGCTCCTTATTGTTTATTTTAACATCGCGATTAAGAGAAGTTCCTAATGTAGTGAGAAATTTGGGAAAAATCTACAGATTTTTCATCTTAATCAATATTATGTGTTTTTTCTGCAAAAAAATGCTGAAGCAATAGCATAGGCACAGTATGATGCAAAAACCAATTATTTTTCATACAAAACGAAATGAGGTAACGTATCTAAACCAACATAATTAAACATTTTATAGTTCGCCCTTCTAGCAGT
>RFJO01000041.1 GCA_003694495.1 Candidatus Woesearchaeota archaeon | reverse complement strand
TGTTGCTTTGGCTGCAGTGATTATGACGTGGGGGCAGAGCTTTTCAAAAAGTATGTCCCAAAGTACTGAACAGACAACAGATGTGCAACTTGCTTGTGCACAGGATGTGCAGTTTGAAGTGCAGGCGGCGTGTGACTCTTCAAATGATTTGAAATTGACTGTTGCAAACAATGGTCAAAAAAATTTGGATAAAATCACAGCAAGGATAAAAAAGGATGCTTCAACTATTGATGTTGTAGATGATGTTTCAGATCTTGATACTGCTGCAACGGCAGGGTTGGCAGCGTTTGGATTAGAGGTTTATACAGTTCCTGCAGCATCATTGTCTACAACAGGCGGTGCCTCACAAGTTACAGAAATTGAGTTAATTCCAGTTATAACTGTTGGTGGAAAACAAGTAACTTGCTCGAATGCAATCGCAAGGTATGGTGATGTTGTAAAAGGCGAAACATTATCAGCTTGTTAAAACACCTTAACTTTTTTCTTTTTTTAATATGAACAAAAAAGCGATTTCTGTACTTGTTTCAACTCTAATGTTAATATCAATAATGACAATAGTTGCAATAATGATTGTAACTTTCTCGGAAACATTTACCAAAAACACACTGTCCGGCGCTGCCACAACAACAGAAGAACAACTGGTTTGTATGCAGGAAGTTGTAGTGGACTTTAACAAACTATGTTACTTTGATAATAATAAGTTTAACGCTTACATTGTTAGCAATGGCGTAAGGGATATAGAAAGCTTAAAGTTGAGGGTTTACACGAAAGAAAATAATGTAAAGGTTTTTGACCTCGACAGTTTAAAAAAGTTTATGGTGAATGATTATAACTTAGAATGGTCGGGCATGGCTGGCAAAATAACTTACGCAGAAGTTATACCTGCAATAAATTACCAAAATAATATAAAATACTGTTCTAACGCAAAAGTTAGTTTTGGTTTTATGAAAGGTAAAACAATAGATAAGTGTTCATAGTAAACTTTAAATACAATATTTCATTTTAACTTTGTATGAAAAGAGGACAGATTTGGATTTCTGCCGTGTTGTATATGGCGCTGGGTGTAGTTGCGTTAACTATAATACTTGCAGCCGGTGTGCCTATGGTGCAAAAAATGAAGGATAAGAATTCGGTTACGCAAACAAAGAATGTGTTTTTATTGTTAGATCAAAATATTAGAGGAGTGGTAAACGAAGGCCCAGGGGCAAGAAGGTATATATCGCCGTTGCAGTTGTCTGCAGGGGAGTTTTATGTAACACCTGACAGGTTAATTTGGAACATGACTACGAAAGCTAAACTCCTCGAGCCAGGGGTAGTAATCAATGAGGGTGCCGTAGAAATGAGAAATTATGAAACTTTCCTTGAAGATGAGTTTGTAATGAACCTGCAATTGAATTATGTTGACATTGCCGTGTTGCAGTTAAGCTCTGAGTTCTCTAACCCGTTTGTGGGCGTGTATAGTATGAGTATAGAGCATACTGGCGAATACCAAGATTCTAAGCCGATTGTAAAGATATCTATGACCGGTTAAACGAAACATATTTAAGTATACAAACGCTTATTTTTTAATATAAAAAGGGGTGTATTATGGCAGATGAATCGACATCCAGTGAGAAGGTAGAACAAAAAAAGGATAGTTCTAAACTGAAAAAAGTGGAAGATGATTATAAACCAATATTTAAGATAAAGTTTCCTGACAAAATCCCGCAGTTGCCCGAGGAGAAAGATTTGTCAAAGATTGATGTAAGATATACGGTTATCGAGCCTTATGTTACAATACATGTTTACTGGGATGATAAAAACCATGAGCTTAGGTATGATGTTGAAGAGCCGCCGTTAACAGAAAAAGAGAAAAAAGACCTTGAAGAGTTGAAAGAGGGGTTGAATGAGCTTATAAATATAAGTTTTATAAACATTGAGTCAGAGGATAAAATAATTGAATTCTTGGAAAAGAATGTGAGGATATTGATTGACGAATTCGGGTTGAAAGTTACAAAGGAACAATTCTTGAAGTATATGTATTATCTTTATAGAGACTTTATTGGCTTGGATATAGTTGAACCCCTAATGAGAGATTATTTTATTGAAGATATTGAATGTAATGGGTTTGAAACACCAATATACATAGTGCATAGGAAATATAGAAACCTTAGGACGAATGTTATATTCCCTAAAGGCAATAAACTGGCTAAGTTTGTTGAAAAGCTTGCACAAAAGTGTGGGCAGTATGTGTCTTACGCTAATCCTTTATTGGACGGGGTTTTGCCGGACGGGAGCAGGGTGAACGCTACTTACACGGAAGATGTTACGTCCCACGGGCCGACAGTGACCATACGTAAGTTTACAAAAGAACCTTGGACACCTATTAAGTTGATGGATTTCAAGACAGTGTCGCCGGAAATACTTGCTTACCTCTGGCTCTTGATAGAAAACAGGTCTAACATGCTTGTCATTGGTGGCACAGGGTCTGGTAAGACGTCTTTCCTGAACAGTTTAGCATTCTTTATACCGCCAGCAGCTAGAGTTGTAAGCATAGAGGATACAAGAGAGTTGCAATTGAAACATGAGAACTGGTTGCCTGCAGTGTCAAGGAAAGGCGTGGGCACTACCACTATCACGGGCCAGGTGCACGGGGAAGTGTCGTTGTTTGATCTGTTAAAGGAATCGTTAAGGCAAAGGCCGGATTATATTATAGTGGGAGAACTTAGGGGTAAGGAAGCTTACGTACTTTTCCAGGCAATGGCTTCTGGCCATCCATCTTACGCTACAATGCACGCTGAGTCTGTGGAAACTTTGGTAAGCAGGTTGACAACGCCGCCAATTAGTTTGTCACCGGCGTTAGTGGCATCTCTGGATGCGATTTGTATAATGATTCCTGCAAGGGTGAAGGGGAAAGAGTTGAGGAAGCTGAGGCAGGTGACAGAGATAGTTAGTGTACAAGAAAAAAATGTGCAGACTAACACGCCGTTCTTTTGGGACCCGGCGGATGATAAGTTTAAGTTTAAGACTGCTAGCAAGATATTTGAAAAAATAATGAAAAGGACAGGCATGACGTGGGACCAAATGTTGAAAGAGTTTAACAGACGTACCAAGTTGTTGATGGCGTTGTACAGGAAAAGAGTATTTGATTTTAATGAAGTGCAGGATATAATACATGAGTATTATAAAGTCCCTGATAAGGTGCTTGAAAGGTTCGGAGTGCAGGTGCAATGACACTTGAGCATATAAAACAAAACGTGAAAAGTTTTTTGGAAACTGTTTATACTTATGAAAGGCAAACCTTGCAAAAGGCTGACAAAAAGGAAATTGAAAAGACTAAAGACCTTATGAAAAAGTTTTTGGAAGAGATAAAAAAAGAAGCTGAAGAAGAAAGAAAGAATATTTAAAATGACAGGTGATGGCAAAACTATTGCAAAGAAACTTAGCGATACCTTGGATGAGATTGAAACGTATAAAAAAAATAAAAAGTTAGTTCTTGAAAAGGTTCAGGCACTGGATGAAAAGCTTAAACAGAATCAAATGTCAAAGGAACAATATGATAAAGAACTTAATTCTTTACTGCAAGGGAAAACAAAAGATGAAGTCATAAAACAGCATGACAATTATCTTAACCTGTTGTTTGATGAGATCTCGAAGTTGGTTGACAAAGCGTTGATGCTTTATTTTACTGAGCATAAAGAAGAAAGCCATGAGGTTGTGAAAGGCGAAAAACTGAAAAGGTTGTCAAAAAAACAAAAAGAGCTTTTCATGAAGCAGGTTAACCTTGACAGAGAGTTCCTTGAGTTGTACAAAAAAAGGAGAGCTAAAAGCAAAGCTGAAAGTGTAAGGGTGGAGTATGAACTTTACAAGCCTTCAGAGTTTGGGAGTTATGCAAACAAGTTGTTTGAAAATGTATCATCTAAACTTGCTAAAGCTTACCCTGAAGTTTTCCAGCCATTGTATGATTCGTTAAGAATGTCGGGAATGAAAGTATTGTCAAAGACTTATATTAGTATAATACTATTGGTAGGGCTGTTGGCGTTTTTGTGGGCGAGCTTGTTTTTGGCAGTAGTGTTTAAACATCCTAACATTATAATAAGAATCGTGAGAGCAATTATGCTGGGAGTGTTTGCTGGCGTGATAGGGATGGTTGTAGCTTATATGTATCCGCAAAGTTTGGCAAAGCAAAAAAGTACGGCGATAAAAAATGAGTTGCCTTTCATGATAATACACATGGCAGCAGTGTCTGGTTCAGGCGCAAAACCAATATCGATGTTTAAAACAATATTGTCGTCAGGAGAGTATCCTTCCTTAAGGGATGAGGTTAAAAAGATTGTAAATTATGTTACGTTGTTTGGGTACGATTTGTCAACTGCGTTGAAAGCAGTGTCAAGGAGAACGCCGTCAGTGAGGTTTAAGGATTTGCTGGACGGGATTGTGTCTAATATTGAGTCTGGCGGGGATTTGAGGGATTTTTTGCAGTCAAAGGCTGATGAAGCGCTTACAACATATAAGCTTGAAAGGAAAAGGCATGTTGAGTCAATCGCAACGTACTCTGACATATACACAGCAGTGTTGATTGCCGCACCTTTGCTGTTTTTTGTAACGCTTGCCATAATACAAACCCTTGGTGGAACAATTGCTGGAGTGCCCGTTAGTACCCTTGCAAAAGTCGGTACTTTCGGGATTATTCCAGTATTAAACATAGCATTTTATTTTTTCATAGACATGGTGGCGCCAGAATGAGAATAAGGTTTAAAAGCACGTATTTGATTGGAATAAGCATAGCGATAATAATAATTATAGCAGATTTTCTGCTCTTTTTTAGTTTTAAGGAACCTGTCGGACCGACAGTAAGGTGGTTTTATCCTATATTGATTGTGGCGTTTTCAATCGGGTGGGCGCAGTTCTGGTACGATTACCTTATGGAACTGAAACGGATGAAACGCCTGGAAGAAAAGTTCCTTGACTTTGTGCGTAACATGGGCAGCGCTGTTAAGTCAGGTATATCTATACCATCAGCAATATTACAGGCCGCGGCAAAAGATTACGGCGAGCTTAACCCTTACCTGAACAAACTTGCAAACCAAATTAGGTTGGGAATACCAATACATCAGGCTTTAGTGACTTTTGCAAAGGATACGACAAATACTACCATACAAAGAGCTATAGCAATAGTTATTGAGGCTGAGGCTTCAGGAGGGGACATACAACAAGTGCTTGAGTCTGTTACCTCTTCACTGGTTTCGGTAAGGAAGTTGCAGGAAGAAAGAAAGTCTAGCACGTATTCACAAATTGTTAACGGTTATATTGTGTACTTTGTTTTTATTGCGATAATGCTTGTGATGCAGCTTTATCTGTTCCCTAAGCTTAGCGCAATGGCCGGGTCTAACGCAGGTGGGATGGGTGCAGGGATAAGTTTATTAGGGGGAACATCTTCTGGTAGTACAGCAAAAGTTAACCTGGATAAAATCTTTTTTGCGTTGATAATGATTCAGGGGTTTTTTGCGGGCATAATGATAGGCAAGTTTTCGGAAGGTAGCGTGAAAAAAGGTCTTGTGCACTCGCTGATATTGGTAACCTTGGGTGCATTGATTGTGACAACGGCAAAAGGTGGAATATGAAAAGAGGCGCAACACACGTGGACTGGGCAGTTAGCATGGGGATGTTTGTAATATATGTAATGTCAATGTTTATTTTCATGCAGCCAGGCGCGCAAAAGGTTTTCAGGGAAGATAACCTTATTAACATAGTTGAGAACGGGTTGTTGAAAGGGAATGATAAGATATCTGCGACAAACTTTGTACTGGAAAAAACTCCAATGATAATAACGTTTACTGAAAAGGGTAAACAAAAGTTAGGGTCACCGGTAGATTTAATTTTAGACGGTACATCTTTGCCTTTTGAAGCTACAAATGAGGATGATAAATTTTATAGAATATTTTTTGATGACAAAGAGGAAGCAGGTTTGAGTATAAGGATAGATGGGACAAAAGCCGATACGTTTAGAATAAACTATGGTGGGGCTAAGGAGGATACTGTAAAGTATGTAATGTATTATCTTCCAGGAACAGGGTTTACCGTGGGAGAAAAATATGTGCCATCTGCAAATCAGTTGAATATTGAAACGGACTTTAATGTTGAGTATGGTACAACGGAGAAGTTGGAAGGCTTGAATGTGGTTAACTTTGACCCAAATACAGGTATATGTAAAGATGGTTATGAACAACTTAAACAAAATTTAGGATTTCCTATAACAAAAGAGTTTAGAGTTTATTATGTCGGGCCTGCTGCAACAGTGTCGCCTACATACAATGACGGGGCATTGCAACCGCAATATATCTGTAATGATTTCCCTGAGCCTTATGAGCAGGCAAATGTTTATGTGAAAGAAATAGTTACAACATCTATGGATGAGCTTGGAAACAAACAACAGGTAAGGGTGAACATACAAGTATGGTGAACAAAAAAGGCTACATAAAAACATTGGAAGCTGTGATATCAATAGTGGGAATATTGCTTTTTACTATAGGGGTTACCCCGAGAGAAATACCTAACCCAAACGAGATACCGTTTGTAGTGCAAAATGCACAGGATTATATAATTGAACAATTGCAACTTGAGCCTTACAGGCAAAAAGTGCTGGACATGAATTTTGATGCTGGAGGTGAGGTTGTGGTGGATGATAAATTTCTTGACGCTAACGATACAATCACAAATTTAGTGCAAAATAATTTGCCGCCGTCTTACTCTTACGAGTTTAAAATCTGTTCAACTACAACATGCCTGGCAAAAAATCCGCCTATAGGCGTATCTGTGTACAGTGATGATGTTATGCTTGCCGGGCTTAATTCAGCTGGAGAGCCAAAGGTAAGGATTGTAAGAGTGTGGTTCTGGCCGTTAGGTTAAAATGAGTGTTTTAATAGAAAAATGGAAAAATTAAAGGGATTTATGATGATTTTCACCAAAATCTTTTTAAATGCAAAATAATTTACTAATTTATAATAAAAGGGGGATATGAATGGCAATTTTTAAGTTTAAAAATTTTATGGGATGGTTTTCTTCCTTATTTAAAAAAAAGAAAAATTTAAAGCTAGGATTGTACGGGCCTCCAAATGGCGGAAAGACAACTCTGGCTAACAGGATTTGTTTGGATTGGCTTGGGGAAGAGATGGGTTCTGTATCTAACATAGAACATGAAACAAGGGAAATTAATGTCAAGGAAAGAATACAAATTAAGAAAAAAGGTAAAGCATTGTCGTTTAACCTTGTAGATACTCCAGGCATAGCAACAAAAATTGATTATGAAGATTTCTTGAAGCATAAAATGTCTAAGACAGAGGCAAAAGCTAGGGCTAAGGAAGCTACAAAAGGTGTCATTGAAGCTATAAAATGGCTTGATAACATGGATGCTGTTGTTGTTGTGCTTGATTCAACAGTTAACCCTTATTCGCAAGTTAATATAACTATCATAGGCAATTTGGCTGCAAGGAATATACCTGTGTTGCTTGTGGCGAACAAGATTGACCTGAAAAAGTCAGACGTAAAAAAGATTGCGTCAGCTTTCCCGCAATATAAAATTGTCGGAATATCGGCGCAAAGAGGAGATAATATAGAAGAGTTTTATGATGAACTCTTTAAATTGGTGAAGTGAAATGTTAACGTTCCAATTTGTTCCATTCGCAGAAATGGCTAACTTGAATTCAGAACAGAGAATAAGCAAACTAATTGAGATTGTGAAGAAAAATAAAATAATACTTATGCAGGGAAGGCTTAGGCCGTCGGAAGAAGCAGGGCTGATACAGAAAACAATGGAACTTATAAGCAAAGATTTTAAAGGGATTGAACTTTGTACAGTTTACCCGGAAGCAAAAAATGAAAAATTCTTTAGCCAGGTTAAACATTTGTTGTTAAGAGTTCTAATCGGCCAGACTGAAGGATTGACTATTATCGGACCGGCAACAATAATAAAAGAAATTAAAAGGAATCCTGACAAAATTGAGTTGTTAACGCATAACATGAAAAGGAGATCCTGATAATGCCACATCAATGTGTAAAGTGCGGGGAAGTTTACCCGAATGGAGCAGAAGAACTTCTCAAAGGATGTTCAAAATGCGGTGGCAGGTTCTTTTTCTTTGTGAAAGAAGAGGCGTTGGCTAAAGCAAAAGAACTTATGCAGAACCTGTCTGAGAAAGATAAAAAGCAGATGGAAGAAGATGTGCTGGATATAATCGGGGACAGGGTTGAAGATAAGCCGGTTATACTTGACTTTGAAAGCATAAGGGTGATCAAGCCTGGAAAGTATGAGCTTGACCTTGTAGACTTGTTCAAAGGTAAGCCTTTAATATACAAGCTTGAAGAAGGAAAGTATGTGATTGATATTGTAAGCACGTTTGAATCTAAAGGAAAATAAGAAAAATTTAATATATATGTACAAAATTTAATTATTTCTATGGACGTTCTCTTCCCATTTGACGAACCGAGAAAGATACAAAAAGCTTTCATAATGCAAGCTATGCAAGTGATAAGTTCTGGGCAAAACTTTTTGGTTCATGCGCCAACTGGCATAGGCAAAACTGCAGCTGCGTTAAGCCCTGCGTTAACCTATGCGCTGAAAAATAATAAGACTGTGTTTTTTCTTACCTCGAGGCATACACAGCATATGATTGCAATTGAAACTCTTAAAAAAATAAAAGCAAAGCATGATGTGAAGTTTAATGTTGTGGACCTGGTCGGGAAACAGTGGATGTGTAACCAGTCCGGGGTGCATAACCTGACATCTTATGAGTTCAGCGAGTATTGTAAAGATTTAAGAAAAAAAGAAAATTGTGTGTTTTTTAAAAACCTTAAATATAAAAACAAAATTTCTGTTCATGCACAATCAGCGTTAAAGGTTCTTGAAAACCTTGGCCCGGTGCACGTGGAAAAAATAAATGAAGTTGCTAAACAGAAAAATGTTTGCCCTTACGAACTTGCATGTTTGATGGGGAAGAAAGCTAACATTGTAATTGCAGACTATTTTCACATAATGCATCCGAACATAAGGGAAAGCTTGTTTAAAAGAATGGAAAAAGAACTTGAAAACTGTATAGTTGTATTTGATGAAGCGCATAACCTGCCTGAAAGGGCAAGGAGCCTGTTAACTTCAAAGATTTCAACTTATATCATGGATAATGCGGTTAAGGAAGCAAGGCAGTTTGCAGATGATGTAATGGCTGATAATTTAATTAAAATAAATGACATCTTGATGGAAATACTTAAACAAAAGGTTGCGATAGATGAAAATGAAGCTTTGGTAACAAAAGATGAGTTCCTGGATGAAATATATCAAATATGCGAACTTGACCAGTTGGTAGGGGATTTGAAAAATGTTGCAGATGAAGTGCTTGAAACTAAAAAAAGATCTTTCATAAAATCTGTTGCAGACTTTTTGGATATGTGGCCAGGGCCAGATGAAGGGTTCGTGAGGATAATATCAAGGGACTTTGACGCGAAAGGGAAAGTGGCGGTAACTTTGTCCTATAAATGCCTTGACCCGTCTTTTGTAATGAAGCCAATAATTAAGACAGCTTTCTCAACAATAGTTATGAGCGGAACATTAACACCAATGAATATGTATAAAGACCTTCTGGGTTATAAGGATGAGGAAATAATCATGCAGGAATATGATAACCCGTTCCCTAAGGAAAATAGGCTTAACTTAATAATACCTGAAACATCAACAAGGTTTACAACGAGAAGCAATGAGATGTTTAAAAATATAGCAGACAAGTGTGTTAGCATAACCAACAAAGTTCCAGGGAACTGTGCTGTGTTTTTCCCGAGTTATAATATACTTGAAGAAGTGTATTATACTATGCAAAATAATGCTGAAAAAACGTTGTTCGTTGAACAGCCAGGCATGAGCAAGGAGGAAAGAGCGCAAATGCTTGACAATTTTAAACAATATAAAGACTTGGGTGCAGTGTTGTTAGGCGTGAGCAGCGGGAGTTTCGGGGAAGGTATAGACTTGCTTGGAGACCTGCTTAAGTCAGTGATCATTGTAGGCTTGCCATTGTCTAAGCCAGACCTGGAAACTAAAGAGTTGATAAAGTATTATGATAAAAAGTACGGTAGGGGATGGGATTATGCTTATATTTATCCAGCAATAATCAAAACAATGCAAAATGCAGGAAGGTGTATAAGAAGCCATAAGGATAGGGGAGTAATAGTTTTCCTCGATGAAAGGTACCTATGGAACAAGTATTTCAGCTGTTTTCCTAAAAGTTGGGAGATGCAAGTGGCAGTTAACCCTGAAACAACAATAACATCGTTTTTTGGCCAGAATAAGCCGTAATTCGCTAAAATTCTATTAAATAGACTATAATACCAAAAGATTTATAAATGGTTTGTAACTTTTGCGTAACAACATGAGTGTTCATGCTCATTGAAGAACTAAAATATGGAGGGTACCTCAAAAATGAGAACAAATTTGAAGTTGCTAAGTTTGTTGGTATTGCTGTTAGTGGCAGTTGTGCCTAGCGCAATGGCTGCACCAACTTTTGTCTTTGACAAAGTTGAAGTTAACGGCGATGCTGTGGACTTGAGCAATCCAGAAACTGTTGCAGTTGAGAGAGGAACAACTCTTGACCTGCGTGTACAATTGCACGTGGAAAATGCATCAGACGACGTAGATGATTTAAGGCTAAGAGCTTGGATCGGTGGCTATGAGTACGACTTGTTGGAAGACATGACAAGTGTTTTCAAGTTGTCAGCTAGCGAATCCAGGAAAACCAAGACCTTGTCAATAGAACTTCCAGAAGATCTAGAAGGCGATGATTACACTTTGCATGTGGAAGTGTTGAACCATAATGTAAAGTTGGAAGTGCCTTTATCTGTTGAAGTTGAAAGGACAAGGCATAAGCTAAGTGTACAAGATGTGCTTGTCAGCCCAAGTAATGCTGAAGCTGGTAAGCCTGTTTTCGTAACAGTTAGGCTTGAAAACTTAGGTGACAAAGTTGAAGAAGATGTCAAGGTTGAAGTTTCAATGCTTGGTGTTTCAGCTGCAACCTATGTAGATGAGCTTAACAATAAGGAAGACAACGAAAACAACTACAATGATGAAGAACAAACATCAAGGTCAACTAAAGCCCTAATGCTAAGGTTGCCTGAAGATGTAGAAACTGGTGACTATGACCTTAATGTGAAAGTAACTTACAACAGAGGTTACTCAGTTCTTGAAGAAACAAGAACAGTGCACGTTGATGGTAAAGAAGAACAAGCACCAGAAGAAACTTCAGCATTGAAAGCAGTTGTGTCAGTTGACACTACAGCTCAAACAGTTGAACAAGGCGAAGAAACAGTGTACAAGCTTAACTTTGTTAACTTGGGTAAAGAAACACAGTTGTTCTCTGCAAACGTTGTAGGTTCACAACTTTGGGCTGATGCAAGGCTTGAACCATCTTTCGTTTCAGTGCCACCAGGCATGACAGGCGAAATGAAGGTTTACCTGAAAGCGCACAGTGATGCAGAAGCTGGTAACCATTTGTTTACTTTGCAATTGCTAGCAGGTGAAAACTTGGTTAAAGAGTTGCCACTTGGTGCTAGGGTTGTTGAGAAAGAACAACCAACACCAGCAGCTGGTGCAGCTGTAGCAGATGGTTTGTTGAGCGCATCAACATTGAAACTTGGCTTTGTAGGATTGGTTGTACTTTTGGTTATAGTTGGTCTTGTTGTTGCTTTAAGGAAACTTAAAGACGATGACGAGTATCCGTTAGAACCTAAGGACGGCCAAACTTATTACTAAAAAGCCTAACCTTTTTTTCTTTTTTTATATTTTTATTATGTTGGATAATGGATAACATTCATCTTTAATTCTGGGTTTATCATACCCTAAGACTTTAAACATTAAATTATCTCTTACCTTAAAATAATCTTTCCTTCTTAATGCTATAGGCACAATGTGCATTTCTTCAAAGTTAATAGTAAATGCAAAGGTTTCAACGCACGAGCCATTAAAACTGCAGCGCCTAACAAGAACGTTATAATCTTCGGATGAAGGAAATTTTACCATTAAATATGGAGATGGGCAACCATCAATAAGCTTTTTTTTGTAATCTATTTTTCTTACAAAGCTATAAAGAACGTCTTTTTTGATAAAAGTTTCAGGGTTTTTTAAGCCATCAATAAGCTCTTTCCATTCTTCAAGTGTAGAAATCTCTCCAATAAGCTTATCAAGACTTTCCTTTTTTTTTATAAGTTTTAAACCTACCTCGTGGCCTTTAAGTTCAAGGTTGCGGTAAAATGTTTCAGTGATTTCTCTTGCCATGGATAAATAGGGGAATTAAGAATTTATAATAATTTGTTTACTTTAAAATCTATTTTATCCAAGGCGTGTCGACTTCGTCAACTCTCCATTTTGGGTTGAAGTCGATGTCTTCAATTGAAGGAAGATTTTTGCAAGATGTATAAACTAAAAGGCCTTGCCATGCAATCATTGCGCCCTGGTCGCCGCAGTATTGTAAAGGTACAGGCGAAAATTTTGAGTCCCTGGATTTGCACATGTCGTCAAGCATTTGACAAAAACGCTTGTTTGCAGCAACGCCGCCGATAAGGATTGCTTCATGTTTTTGGCAGTGGGCCATTGCGCGTTCTGTGACTTCAGTAAGCATGGCAAAACAGGTTTCTTGCAGCGAAAAACATAAGTCTTCAACCTTTGTACCTTTTTTGTATAATGACTCAGCCTTTGTTATAATACCTGAAAAGGCTACGTCCATGCCTTTAACAGCGTATGGTAACTCAACCAGTTTGCCGTGTTTGGCAAGTTCTTCAATTTTTGGACCGGCGGGGAAGCCTAACCCAACAATACGGCCAAATTTGTCTAAAGCATTGCCTAAACCAATGTCTAAAGTTTCGCCGAATATGCGGTACTTGCCGCCTTCGTGGGCAATGATTTGTGTATTAGCACCTGAAACAAAGACAAAGACTGGGTCTTTAGCTTTGGTGATCATTCTTCCAATCTCAAGGTGGGCGCAAATATGGTTAACCCCAACTAAAGGTTTTTTGTGTTTTATTGCCAACTCTTTGGCAAACTCCATGCCGGCAGCCAGGGATGGCGCTAAACCAGGTCCTTGTGAAAACGATATCACATCAATGTCTTCAATGCTTAACTTAGCTGTGGCTAATGCTTTATCTAGAACATCGTATTTGACTTTGCGGTGATGTTCAGCAACTTCGCTAGGGATCATGCCGCCTTCTTCAGTCTGGTACATGGACCTTTCGTTGGCTAAAATTTTTTTGCCTTTAACAATGCCTACGCCTAATGTGTGGGCTGTGCTTTCAATCCCTAAACAGATTAATTCTTTCATTGTCTATAAAAAATATTAAGCAATAACTTTTAAATATTTTGTTTGTTTAAAAATATAATATGATCAATGCTGATA
>RFJO01000040.1 GCA_003694495.1 Candidatus Woesearchaeota archaeon | reverse complement strand
GGAAAAAGAGGTGATGTTTATCACTAAGTTCTTTGACTTTGTTCCAAAATTGTTTGTGTATGAAGATTATGAAGAAATATTGCGTAACATTAAACAGGTTATAATAGAAGAAGGCATATTGTCAGAGGTAAAAGTTTATAACTTTAAACAGGTTTCTAACTTTAACAAATATGACTTGGTTGAAGTGCCTTGTTTGATAATGAATAAGAATTATTATTATAAGGATGTGTTGTTTGATAAAAATAAACTTAAAGTGGTGTTAAGTAAGCATGCCAAAGGTTAAAGTTGTTAAATTAATTGAAGATGTAAATCTGCCCAGTTACCAAACTAAAGGTAGTGCGGCAATGGATGTTGAAGCTGCTGAAAGTAAAGTAATTGCGCCAGGTAGCGTGGAAGTTGTTTCAACTGGGTTAAAGTTTGAGTTGCCTGAAGGGTATGAATTGCAAATAAGGCCTAGAAGCGGGATAGCTTTTAAGCATGGAGTGAGCGTGTTGAATTCGCCTGGTACGTTAGATGAAGATTACAGGGGAGAGCTGAAGATAATTTTGATCAATCATGGGACTAAGGATTTTGTGATAAATAAAGGCGACAGGATTGCACAAATTTTGCTTAAAAAGTATGAAAAGATTGAGTGGGAGCATGTCACAAGCCTTAATGATTCTGAGAGGGGCAGTGGCGGGTTTGGAAGCACGGGCAAATAAAACATATAATCTGATTTAGAAATATTTAAATATAAAACAAGTCCTAAAGCTTTGCATGGATAAAATTATTGTGGGTTTGGTGGAGCCTGTGAAAATTGAAGGTAAAGAAGTGTTGGCAAGGATTGATACAGGGGCTAACAATAATTCTATTGACAAGTCACTTGCCAAAGAGCTTAAGCTTGGGCCGGTGATAAAAACTATAGTTGTTAAGTCTTCAAACGGCAAAGAGCTAAGGCCGATAGTTAAGGCTAACTTGGAAATCGGTGGAAAACTAATAGAAACAACATTTAATGTTTCTGATAGGTCTCATATGAAGTATAAGGCGTTAATTGGTCAAAAAGTGTTGAAAGAGGGGTTTTTGATTGACCCTTGTAAGGAGAGAAAATGAAGTTTGCTTTGATAAGTTTGGGTGGGAAAAGTAGCCAGTTGTTGCTGGAGAAGGCGAAAGAACATTTTGATATAGTTGATGATATTGATATAAGAAAGGTTTATGTTCAGACAACAACTGATGGACAAAAGATATTTTATGAATCCAATGAACTTAAACAGTATGATTGTGTTTTAATAAGAGGTTCTTTTAGGTACCAGTTGTTGCAAACTGCCATATCAACAGTGTTAAAAGGTAGTTGTTATATGCCTTTATCTTCACAGTCATTTAATTATTGTCATAACAAGTTTTCTACGCTGTTGGCTTTGCATAAGAAAGAAATACCTATTCCAACAACACATTACGCGCCAAAGTTAGAAGTTGCTAAAAAAATACTGGAAACTGTTAATTATCCAATTATAATTAAAATCCCTGAAGGTACGCAAGGAAAAGGTGTCATGTTTGCAGATTCGTTAGTCTCAGCTAAATCTGTACTTGATACATTGAGCATATTTAAACAACCTTTTTTAATACAAGAGTATATCGAGACCAATGCTACAGACGTGAGAGCTATCGTTGTGGGTGATAAGGTTGTAGCGGCTATGCGGAGAAGGGCTCAGGGGGATGAGCTTAGAGCCAATTTGCACATGGGCGGCGTGGGGGAACCTTATGAGTTGGATTATAAGGCTGAACAGATTGCGGTAAAAACAGCTAAGGCTGTGGGTGCAGAAATTTGCGGGGTGGATTTGTTGGAAGGACGTAACACGTATGTTTTGGAAGTTAATACATCTCCTGGATTGATGGGGATAACTGAAGCAACTAAACTTGATATCGCGGGTATGATGATGAAGTATGTTTATGAAAAAACCAAAGAGTTCGTATATTTAAAAAAGAAAGAAGAGTATAGCGAAATAATGGGTAGCCTTACTAAAGCAGTTAACCAGCCAAAAGAGATCTATACTAACCTGGATGTTGTGGATGGCGTTATAAGGTTGCCAAGGGTTTGTTCAAAGCTGGCTGGCTTGGCTAAACAACAGGAAGTTGTTATAACTGTTAAAAAAGATAATATTAACATTAAACATGTAGAAGATAACGGAGGTGGGAATTAATGCCGGTTTGCCCGTTTGCAGACAGAGAGTGTACAGCAGATTGTAGGGCTTATGATGAGACTAAAACCGAGAAGTGTTTAGTTTTGCATAGGCTAGATAGAACTAACATGCTGCTGAATTTTATAGAAAAAAAGTCTGGTAAGTTATAAAATACTTGGCCAGAACTGTTTTAAGATTTTGTTGCCCATGAACACGCCAATATGGCCGGCGGGTACAGTTAACTTTTTTATTTTTTTTGATTTAACGTACCTTTCAATGTTGAATAATTGTTCTTCTAACGTTATGTCATCTTTTTGCCCGGCAATGAGGAAAAGCGGGCAAGAAATGTTGCTTAACTTTACTTTTCTATCGTTTATGATAAGTTTGTCTTGTATTAATAAGTTCTTTTTGAATAGCTTGTCAACAATCTCAAGGTAAAATTTGCCTGGCAGGTCTTGCGTCCACTCGTACCAGTCCCGGAAACGCCTGTACCTTTTTACATATTCGTCATCGTTGATATTGTTATATAACTTTAAATAATCGTTAAAGTAACGGTCAAAGAAGTTTAATGATTTGAATCCTTGTAAAATGGAACTGCCTTTCATGATTCCGTTGCCTAAATTAACCAAAAACTCGTAATATGATAACGGAAGTACGGTAACATATTGTTGGATCTTAGAATTGCCGGCGTGGAAGTCTATAGGTGCGGCAGCCAGTACCAAAGAACTTACTTTGTCAGGGTATAAAGATGCGTAAATTGCTGATTGCCAGCCGCCTTGGCATAAACCGATGAGCCTGACAGGATTGTTGATATGGTTAATATGGTTATCCATGTCTTGTATGAATGTTTCGATTGTTTCATTTCTTCTTGCATAAGTTGCAGATTTCCATTCTAAGGCGTATACATTATCAGAAGAGTTTGAAATCACAGTTTTAACTAAACTGTTGTTAGGGCCAAAGTCGCAAATGTTAGAGTGGTGGCCAGCCTGGGGAGGTACAATTAGCGTTGTTTCCTTATCCAAGGATGAAAATTGTCTTAATTTCGATTGCAAAGATCCCTTTACTACCTTGTTTGGCGTGGACCATTCTGGTTTAGGGATGGGTCGTAAGACCTCGTACCAAAATTTGCTAAGCTCTTCCATATACATCTTCGATCCTTTCGATATCATTCTCGTCAAACTTGCCAAAAGAGATCTCAAGTACCCTGCCGCCAGTTTTAGAAGACAACCTGTGAGTGGTGTTTTTGGGTATAAAAAATTCGTCTCCAGGCTTGGCTTTGATTTTTTTATCGTCAATCTCTACGATGATGCCTTTGTCTAAAATAACCCAGAGTTCGTCCCTTTTTTTGTGAACCTGTTTGCTTAGCTTGCCGTTAGCATTAATTGTTAGAATCTTTACAGTAGATCTCTCGTTTAAGGTATATTGCTTAAAGCTGCCCCATGGCCGGTTGTCTAGCACTGTTTTATGCATAACATTTTATAATATAAACTAATATATAAACTATATTATGCAAGAGGCTATAACTAAAGAAATTGAAAGGTTGAAAGATGAAAATGTTTTGGTTATTGTGGAAGGGAAAAAAGATCTTAATGCACTGAAAACATTAGGCTTGAAGAATGTTGAGCAAATTAATGGGCCGTTGTTTAAGTTTGTGGAGGGCATAAAACAGAAGAAAGTTGTTTTGTTGACAGATCTTGACAAGGAAGGAAAAAAGTTATATAAAATTATCAAAAGTCAACTTAATTCAAGAGGGATTGTTGTTGATGATAACTTGAGAAAATTATTGGCTAGTGCAAGAATAAGCCATGTTGAAGGGTTGGATAAGTATGTTGAAAATGGAAATAGAAAAAGGAATTAAAATTAAGGATTTGGCTCTGATTGTGGAGAATACGCTTGTTATCTCAGACCTTCATATGGGTTTTGAAGAAGCAGCTAATAAGCAAGGAGTGTTGTTGCCTAGGGAACAATTTGAAAAAACTGTTGGAAGGCTAAAAAGTATAATACAAGGTGAAAAGTTTGATAAAGTTGTCATCTTGGGCGATCTGAAACATGAGTTCGGGAAAACCAGCGAGACTGAGTGGAGGAATACGTTAAAGCTAATAGATTTTCTTAAAAAAGATTGTAATACAGTTATATTGGTAAAAGGCAACCATGACGTGAACATAGATGCGATAGCTAAAAAGAAAAATGTTGAGGTTGTTGAAACTTATAAAATAGGTAACGTCTTATTCTGTCACGGTCATGAACTGTTGGAGGATTATGAAGGGGCTGAGATCATAGTGATAGGGCATGAACATCCTGCAATATCCTTAAGGGAAGGCATTAGGGTTGAAAAGTTTAAGTGTTTTTTAAAAGGCAAGTTTGAGAAAAAGACGCTGATTGTAATGCCGTCATTTAACCTTGTTACGACAGGTACAGACGTGTTAACTGAAAGATTGTTGAGCCCGTACCTTGAGCAAAACCTTAGCGAGTTTGAAGTGTACATTGTAAATGAGGGAAATGTGTTGAATTTTGGTAGAATAAAAGATTTAACTAATATGTGAAAATCTCCCAAAACATTTTTAAATGATAAGTTAAATTACATTCTTAATTATGGAATTGCCTAAAAAATATAATCCTCAAGAAACTGAAGCAAAGTGGCAGAAGTATTGGCTTGAAAATAATATTTTCAAGTATGATGAGAATAGTGATAAAGAAGTTTATTCTATTGATACACCTCCACCGTATGCAAGCGCAGATCATTTGCATGTAGGTCATGGGATGCATTATACACAGTTTGAGTTTGTAGCAAGGTATCAAAGGATGAAGGGGAAAAATGTTTTTTTTCCCATGGGGTATGATGATAATGGCTTGCCAACTGAAAGGTTTGTAGAAAAAAAGCATAAGGTTGACAAGTCTAAAATATCAAGAGCGGATTTTATTAAACTTTGTTTGGAAGAAACAGAAAAAACCGGTAAAACTTATTATGATTTGTTTACTTCGTTAGGGTTTTCAATTGATTGGAGCCTGCTTTACCATACAATAGGAGATAACGCAAGAAGGGTTGCGCAAAAGTCTTTCATTACTTTATATAAAAAAAACAGGCTTGAAAGGACTGATGCGCCTACGATATGGTGCACACATTGCCAAACAACGATTGCGCAGGCAGAACTAGAAAATGTTGAATTGCCATCATATTTTAATGACATAATCTTTAAATCTGGCGAAGATGACTTGATAATATCAACAACAAGACCAGAGATGTTGCCGGCGTGTGTTGGGTTGTTTTTCCATCCAGACGATAAAAGGTATAAACATCTTGAAGGGAAAATGGCCAAGGTGCCGTTGTTTGATTATGAAGTGCCGATTCTTACAGATGAAACTGTTGACATTGAGAAAGGTACTGGGTTGATGATGGTTTGTACCTTTGGTGATAAGGAAGACGTGGAAAAGTGGAAAAAGTATAAATTGCCTTCAAAGATTGTGTTTGATGAAGACGGACGGATGAATGAAAAATCAGGTAAGTATAAAGGGTTGACAATAAAAGAAGCAAGAGAAAAAATCATTGAAGATTTAAAGGATGCTAAATTATTGGTAAAACAAGAGAAAATTGTGCATGCTGTTAATGTGCATGAAAGGTGCGGTACCGAGATAGAGTTTCTTCAAAAGAAACAATGGGAAATTAAAGTTCTTGATAAAAAACATGAGCTTATAGCGTTGGCAAGCAAGATAAACTGGTATCCGCAGCATATGAAGGTTAGGTATGAACATTGGGTGAAAAATCTGCAATGGAACTGGGGCATATCAAGGCAAAGGTATTATGGAGTGCCTTTCCCTGTTTGGTACTGTAAAAAATGTGGGGAAGTGTTGTTGCCTGACGAAAACCAGTTGCCGGTTGACCCGAGAGAACAGAAGTTTAGCGGTAAATGTAGTTGCGGAAGCGAAGAAGCTGAGCCGGAAATGGATGTGATGGATACTTGGATGACCTCTTCTTGTACACCTGAGATTAATGCGATATGGGGTGCTGAGGATGAAAGGAAAAACCTTATACCGATGGATTTAAGGCCGCAGGCGCATGACATAATACGTACATGGGCGTTCTATACAATTGTTAAATCTTATTATCATAGGGGAGATATACCTTGGAAGGATATAATGATATCAGGCCATGGCCAAGATGAGCACGGGCAAAAGATGTCTAAAAGTAAAGGCAACTTTATAGTGGCGCAAGATGTAATCGCAAAATATAGTGCTGATGCGTTTAGGTATTGGGCTGCAACGGCTAAGCTTGGGGAAGATTTGCCTTACCAGGAGAAAGATGTTTTAACGGGGCAAAAGTTTGTTACCAAGTTGTGGAATGCTTCAAAGTTTGCGTTAATGCATTTGAAGGATTATAACATGGAAAAGCCAGAGAACTTGGAAGAGTTTGATAAGTGGATATTGTCTAAGATGCAAAACGTGATAGAGCTTGCTACAGCTTATTTTGACAAGTATGAATATTCAAGGGCTAAACATGAATCAGAAAAGTTTTTTTGGCAAGTTTTGTGTGAAAATTATTTGGAAGTTGTCAAAGATAGGTTATATAATCCAGACAAGAGAGGAAAAGAGGCAAGGTTGTCTGCACAGTATACCCTATATAATGTGTTATTGAATGTGCTAAAATTAATGGCTCCAATAACTCCTCATATTACAGAGGAAATATATCATGCTTATTTTAAGGATAAAGAAAAAGCAGGTTCAGTGCATGTGTTAAGCTGGCCTAAGTCGGATTCTAATTTGAAAAATAATTTGGCTGAAGAGAATGGAGATAAACTTGTAGAAGTGTTAGCTGTAGTAAGGAAGGCTAAAACAGAAAAACAACTTTCGTTAAAAGAACCAGTCAAAAAGTTAGTAATAAATTTAAAAGAAAATGAAGTGAAGGGCTTCCTGGACGACCTTAAAGCAGCCACAAAAGCTGAACAAATAGAGTTTGGTGATGAGATTAGTGTGGAATTTTGACAAGGTTTAAATATTTATCTAAATTAATCTATAAAGGTGTAACATGGTTTTAGATATGAAGCAAAGGCATAAACTGAAAAGGTTTATACGTAATCTGGAAAAGATTAGGGGAAGGCATACGGAACTTGTTAGTGTATATATCCCGAAAGGTTATGATATTAATAAGATAATAAACCATTTAATGCAAGAGCAAGGTACTGCTGAAAACATTAAAGATAAAACTACCAGGACGCATGTGATTGATTCTCTTGAAAGGATGATAAGGCATTTAAGGTTGTATAAACAAACGCCAGAGCATGGCCTGGCGGTGTTTGCAGGTGATGCGTCTGATAAGGAAGGGAAACCGAACATACAAGTGTGGAGCATTGAACCGCCTGAACCAATTAATATTAGGCTTTACCGTTGCGATCAGAGTTTTGTGCTAGACCCGTTAAAAGAGATGATGGATGTCAAGGAAGTTTACGGATTGTTGGTTGTTGACAGGAGGGAAGGAAACATAGGTTACCTGAAAGGAACGTCAATACAGGAAGTGCTTAAACTTACCTCAGGAGTGCCGGGCAAAACTAGGGCAGGTGGACAATGTTTGCACCCTGATACTATTATAAGCATGGCGGACGGGCAGTATGTAAGTGTTGTAGATGTACAGGAAGGGGATGAAGTGGTAAGTTATAATTTTAACCTGAAAAAGTTTGTAACGTCAAAAGTTAAAAAAGTTTGGACAACGAAAAAAGATAAAGTTTATTCAATAACTGTGGGGGATTCAACGTTAAACTGTTCTGCAGATCATGTAATATTTTTGGAGGATGGGACAGAACTGCCAGCAGAAAAACTTCGGGAAGGCATGATGTTGATTGATGAGAGTGGTGCGCCTGTTAAGATAACTAAAATTATTGTGGAAGATAAAGTTGTTGAAATGGTTGATATGGAAGTGGAAATGCAAAATTTTTTGGCTGATGGATTGGTGGTGCATAACAGTGCGCAAAGGTTTGCAAGGTTAAGGCAAGAGGCAGCAAAGGAGTTTTTTAAAAGAATTGCGGATGCTGCACAGAAAGAGTTTTTGGGGAAAAAAGAACTTAAAGGTATATTGCTTGGCGGACCAGGGCCAACAAAAGAAATATTTTATGAAAGCGGGTACCTTAACAATGAACTTAAAGAAAAAATTCTTACCATTCAAGATCTCAGCTATACCGGAGAATTTGGGTTAAGGGAGTTGGTGGAGAAAAGTAGAGACGTGCTTGCAAAAGAAGCTATAACAGAGGAAAGAGAAATTGTTGAAAAGTTTCTTGCTAAGCTTGCAAAGGATTCTAACATGGTAACCTATGGGAAAAAGCAAGTTGAGCAAGCTTTAGAGCTGAACGCTGTAGATACTTTGCTAATTTCAGAAGCGCTAGATGAAGATTATGCTGAGAAGCTTGAAGAGAAAGCGGATTCGTTGGGGGCTGAAGTGAAAATAATTTCGCTTGACACTGCTCAAGGTGTGCAGTTGAAGGATTTGGGCGGTGTTGCAGCTTTCTTAAGGTACCCAATTGAATGATTATTTTTCTAATATTTCGCCGTTGGGTTCTTTTTCATAAAAAATTTGTGCCTGAAATTTGTAGATCTTGCAAGGATACTCTTTCCATGCATTTCTTGGCAGCCCGGCTTTTTCACAGACCATTTCCAATGCTTCGGTTGCATTAACTTTGTGTTCAGTAAATACTTGAGGTAAAAGAAGACCATAGTTTTGGTTGTATTCAATGATTAAACCATCTTTGCCGATATTAATTTTTGAAGGGTATTCATCAGGAGAGTTTACAATGATTTTTTCTGGTTTGCTAAGTATGGAAACTTCGATAGTAACTTCTTCGTTATCTGTTACCGGCATGAACCTTGGGTCGTTTAAGGCAGCATGGCGTGCAGCGTTTATCACGCCTTGGTTTAATGGGTAAATTGGTTCAGGAAAGCCTATGCAGCCTCTTAATGTACCAGAAGGGTAGCTGTTGATTGTAACAAATACGCCAAACTTTTCATGGAAATTGTTTACCTTAATTGGTTTTGAAAAAATAGTAGAACGGGCAAGCTTGACAAGAGTTTTGCCTTGTTCTAAAGAAAAATTCATTTTGCAACTTTTTTGCACAAGCCTAAAAATTCGTTATTAGTTTTTTTCAATCTGTCAATTGCCTTTAACAACGCTTTTTTGGCATCGCCGGATTTAGTTTCTACAACTAAGATAGAGTTTGAAATTAAAGGGTGCTCTAATGTATAACCAGCAGCAGTTATGTCTTTATCGTTCCATAACTCTGAACTTAGAGCGTTGCATAACGTGTGTTGTCTGCCTTCAAGCTCGAATTTAATTCTGTTTTTTGAGTTTTCTATAATTTTAACTTTCATTTTTATACAAGAAGATTATATTTTGTTTATAAAACTTTCGATTAATTTTTAGTAATGCGCCAAACGCCAACGTCTACTAAATGTACACGTTTTATATGGAAAAACATAGATCTTTTTAACGGGAATTTGTAGCGTTGAATAAGTCTTGGCGTGAAGTTGTGGTCTTTGCAAAAACTTTCAACGAATTTTTTTGTTGAATATTTATGAAAACTGTAAATGACGGGGGCAGTTTCCATGGCTTTTAAAAGAAAAATCTTATCACTATGAGTTGATTTCACTCCAAACGGCGGATTTTGGATAACTATGTCAGTTTTGATTTTTACATCTTTAATGTTTTTATTCATAAAATATGATTTGAAGTTTTTGTTTAATGATTTTAAATTAGTTTTTGCAATGGATAATGCATCTTTGTCAACATCAACAAAGTAAACTTTTTTTGCACCTAGAATAAGAGCGCCGATGCCCAAGACCCCATGGCCGCAACCAAAATCGGCTATAACTTTGTCTTTAATGTTTTTGTCTAAATTAATTTGCCATAATGCATCAGCGGCAATCTCAGAAGTTGTCGGGTATTGTTCAAGCTTGACATTTGGTGAAGTGAATTCGTCAAGTTTGCTTAATTCTAGTGCAAGCTGTTTTTTGTTCATATAAAATTAAAGAAAATAATAATTTAAAAATCTATGCCTTCAAGTTCGCTTGTGTCTAAACTGTCAAACTCAGAATCTAAGTCTTCGTTGCCTAAATCCTGGTCAAGCTCGTCAATCTCGTTCACACCACTGTCTAACGCAGTATTGGTTGTTGTGTCGCTTGGCGTGGCTGTTGGTTGCTCTTTTTGTGGTTGCTGTTCTAAATTGTTTTGAGCTTGTGGCTGTAAGTTTTTTTCTGCTTGTTGTGAACAACCAGCAATGATTAGAAGGCTTAAGACACTTATCACGATTAGTAGCTTTTTCATTTTTCCTCCTCTTTTAATAATGTTTTTGTTTTCTTTTCTATTTAAATTTTACTAAAATAAAAAAATTAAGACGAAGTGGACGTTTCTTCATCTGTTGTTTCTTCGCTTGCGGTATCTGTTGTGTCTTCAGTGTCAGTTGTTTCTTCGCTTGCGGTATCCGTTGTGTCTTCAGTGTCAGTTGTTTCTTCGCTTGCAGTATCTGTTGTGTCTTCAGTGTCAGTTGTTTCTTCGCTTGCAGTATCTGTTGTGTCTTCAGTGTC
>RFJO01000039.1 GCA_003694495.1 Candidatus Woesearchaeota archaeon | reverse complement strand
TGAAAAAAAGCTGGCTTGTCTATTTTATATTTGCAATTATTGCATATCTTGGTTATAAAATTCGAACAAAAAACTTGCCGTTATTACAAGATAAGTATCCTTTAGCTTTAGATCCATACGTATTTTTAAGGTATGCACAATACCTTCTTGAACATGGAAAATTAATGGCTGTTGACATGATGAGGTATTATCCATGGGGATATTCAAACATGGACGAGTTTAGGGTTCTTACACATGTAATGGTTTATTTGTACAAATTTATGCACTTCTTTAACTCATCCATTACTTTAGAAAAAGCCGTAATCCTTTACCCTGCAATTGCTTTTGTGGGTGGTTTGATTTTCTTTTTCCTATTGGTGAAAAAAGTATTCAACTGGAAGATTGCATTGTTGTCTTCAGCTTTTTTGACAGTTATACCAGCTTACCTATACAGAACAATGGCAGGGTTCTCAGATAAAGAAGCTTTAGCAATGATGCTGTTTTTTATGGTCCTTTATTTCCTTGTAAAAGCATGGGATGAAAAGTCAGTTAAAAAACAAGTAATATATGCATTAATTGCAGGAGTTGCCAACGGTCTTATGGGGCTTACTTGGGGTGGAGTGAATTTTCTTTTCCTTATAGTATCATCTACTGCATTAGTATTAATCTTGCTAAACAAGTTTGAAAAAAATTATTTTTATACTTACTCTATCTGGTTAATTTCTTGGGTTTTAATTTTAAATATTGGATATAAATCCAGGTATGGCCTTGCAAACCTGTTAAGTTCAGTAACAACAATGTTGCCGTTGTTTGTGTTATTTGCAGGAATTACATACAACTATCTTAACATTAAAAAAATAAAGTTAGATCAGTTAAAAAAGATTCCAAATGGCGTAATGTCGGTTATTTTGCCTTTACTATTAGGAACACTTGCTTTGCTTTTATTATACGGCCCATCATTTTTTGTGGATAAAATTAATCAAATATATATTAACTTTATTGAACCTTTCGGAACAACAAGGTGGGCATTGACTGTTGCTGAATCGCATCAGCCGTATTTTACTGATTGGATTGGACAGTTCAGGTGGTCATATCTGTTGCTTATGTTTGCCGGAGCAGGGATCTTATTCTATGAATTGATAAAAAGGTTAAACAAAAAAACTTGGCAATTTACACTTGCGTTTGTTGCTTTTATATTAATGTTTAGCATGAGCCGTTATTCACAATCGTCAACATTTAACGGTGTGACAAATATATCTAAGTTGGTATACATCGGATCGTTCGTTGTTTTTGTGGCTTTGTTAATATATGCATATTATCAATTATATAAATTTGACAAAGGAGCTTTCTCAAAACTTAAAAAACTTAACTCTAATTATATACTTATATTATTATGGTTCTTTTTTATGCTTGTTGCAGCCAGAAGTGCTATAAGGCTTGTTTTTGTATTTGCGCCAGTAACTGCTGTAATGGTAGGGTATGCTGGAATCAAGTTCTTTGATTATGCAAAAAAATATGTATCAAACCATATGCTAAAGCTAGGAGCTTATGTCTTAATAGTAATAGTAATAGGTAATTTGTTGTTTATTAATTATAAGGCAACAACTGCACAGGCACAGTATACAGGCCCTAGCTTTAACCCGCAATGGCAACAAGCAATGAAATGGGTAAAAGAAAATACACCTGAAGATGCAGTTTTTGCACATTGGTGGGATTATGGGTATTGGGTGCAAACTGGTGGAAGAAGGGCTACCTTAAGTGATGGTGGTAACGCGTTTGGTGGGATTAACCATTTTATTGGAAGGCACGTGCTTACCGGCCATAGCGAAAGAGAAGCACTAGAGTATCTTAAGGCAAGAAATGCTACGCATTTATTAATAATCAAAGATGAAATTGGAAAGTATCCTGCATATTCATCAATCGGTGCAGATAAAGACTATGATCGGTATTCATGGATTCCAACATTTACGTTGGACCCTCAACAGATAATGGAAACAAGGAATGCTACAATTTATTTATATAAAGGCGGAACGCCTGTTGACCATGACATAATCTACAATGATATGCTCTTTCCTGCAAACAGTGCAGGTGTTGGCGGGTTCTTTGTAAAAGTACAAAACGTTGAAACTGAAGATGATAACGGCACAAAAAAAGTTGTACAAAAACTATTACAACCAGAAATGGTTTTATTCTACAATGGACAACAAGTAAGGGCGCCAGTAAATTGTGTATACTATAATAACCAAAAGATTGAATTTAATAACCCTAAGGCAATAAACGCATGTTTAAGGATAATACCGACCATACAATCGCAAGGTTCAATGAACCCTATGGGGGCTTTATTATACCTTTCCCCAGAAGTGAGCCAAACTAACATGGCAAGGTTGTTCCTAATGAACCAAAAATCTGATTATTTTAAACTAGTATACAGTGACGAAGAAAGAATGCCGTTAGCATTGTATAATGGAATGCTTATTGGACCATTAAAGATTTGGGAAATAACTTATCCAGATGATTTAGTAATCCCTCAAGAGTACTATGGTTGGAGTGTGCCAGAAGAGGTTACAAGAGTGAAGAGGTAATAAACTGACTAATTGTGCAAAAAGTTTTTAAATCAATACTAAAAAAAAAGCACTATGTTGTTAGAAATATCACACCCAATAATCTTAATTGCATTATTAATAAGTTTTATGTCTACATTAATGGCGATGCCTTACTGGATAATACGTGCAAAGAAGGCTGGATTATGCGGAAAGGATATGCATAAGCTTGATAAAAGACCAGTAGCTGAGATTGGCGGAATAATAGTCTCTATGGGTTTTTTAATTGGTGTCTTGTCATATGTTGCATTAGATACGTTTTATATGAAGCATACATTTATAGAATCATTTTTAGAAAGAGATTTGTATATTTTTGCAACATTAACAACAATCTTAATTGTAACAATAATAGGAATAACCGACGACATACTCGGCTGGAAGATTGGGCTAAGGCAGTGGCAAAAACCTTTCCTTGTAGCCTTTGCGTCTCTGCCTATGATTGTTACCAATGCAGGCCATTCTATTATGACAATACCATTTATAGCAAAAGTTAATTTGGGCTTGTTATATCCTTTATTGATAATCCCTATTGGCATAAGTGGTGCAGCAAATGGGTTTAACATGCTTGCAGGTTATAATGGACTGGAAGCAAGGATGGGAATTATAACCTTATCAGCATTGGGTTACTTAAGCTGGATTACTGACAAAGGATGGGTGGCCGTAATGGCGTTCAGCATGGTTGCTGCGTTAATAGCATTCTATATATTTAACAGATTCCCTGCAAAAGTGTTCCCAGGGGATACAATGACTTACAGCGTTGGAGCCTTGATTGCGATTGTAGCAATCTTAGGTAACCTAGAAAAAGTTGCCCTAATATTATTTATACCATATTTTATACAATTTTTTCTAAAATTAAGAGGCACCTTCAGAAAAGAAAGTTTTGCAAAAGTAAATAATGATGGCAGTTTAACTCTGCCTTATAAGAAATATTATGCCTTAGAAC
>RFJO01000038.1 GCA_003694495.1 Candidatus Woesearchaeota archaeon | reverse complement strand
GTTTAAATGTATTTAAAGATTTTGATTAAATTCTAATATTCAATTTTCTTAGATTTAAGTTAGTGGTTTGATAATTACTTTGAGAACTTGTACTATCATCCTGGCTACTTGTATCTTTATTTTCATCCAATGAAGTTGCTTGCGAACTAGGCGTTGAATCTTGCTTAAGATCTTGAACATTGTTGGTTGCTTTATCAGTTTCATCATCTTCTAACAAGATACCATCAGTAATTTTACCTACTTCAATTGTAAGATCATAAGACAAAGTCCCATCTTTATCAAATTTTAGCCTAACACCATTAACTGTTTTTGTCTGCCCTTTAGTTATTTCAATTTGCTCTCCATTAGCATCAGTACTTTTTGTTGTAATAGCTGAGTTATGTCTAATAGATGAAGTTTGTGGATTCTCAATAACAACATCTCCTGAATCTTTACTTTCTTCTAAAGGAGGGCATTCTTCCTTTTTACAACATACACCATACCTACACCTTTCATCATCTCCACAATTTGTAACAACTTCTTCATAACCATCAACTGAGCACTTATGTTGTATAACTTTAGTTCTATCATTTGGATCACAATAATCCCTATGAGCTTCGATTCTATCGTTAATATTTAATTCTGCGATTGAACCTGCATCAAACAAGCTGCCAGATTTAAATAATAATAAATAACCCCTTATTTTATTAGACTCTTTTCTATCAGTATCAAGACAATACGGTGGGGATATACATTTCGCTGTTTTAACTGTTAAGCTAGTTAACTGAGGTTGGTTACCTAATCTACCACCTGGAGTTTGAGGCAACTCTTCAACACATCCATTTGGACAATATACTTTATTAAACTGTACTAAATCTGTCCAAGGGTTACAAAATGCTTCAACAAGAGTGTTTTCATCAATACACCTGTCTGCAATTGTTTTCACCTCTCCATCAAGGCTAATCTTTCCTGTAACAACTCCTGCTCTCGTAAAATCTCTACCTCTATCGGTATCTTCACATTTTACATCAGATTTTTTTCTTCCCCTTTGTGTTTCCTCATGCGAAGCAATTTTACCTTTTTCTATTTTACCTTCAGTATCCTGCTCACCTTCCTCTACATCAATTGGCATATTAAATCCTTCATCTGAAGTTGTTTCTGGATTTGTTTGTTGTTGAGGAACATCTTGTTGTTGTTCATTTTCATTAGATGCTGTTGGAGAAAAAAAACCAAAGAATGAAGCAAAGATACCTCTTTTATCATCATTACTTTTAGACTGAGGTTGATCTTTACCAACACCACTTATTTGGTCTAACGCAGCTGAATAAACTAAACTTGACAATAACAATATCACTAAAAATAAAGTAAACATTTTATTAACCCTCATCTGAACAATCCTCCTAATGATCTTGTAATAGCTCTTGTAAATGATAACGAACTACTTGAACCTGATGAGGATGAAGAAGTTACTGCACTTGAACCTAATGAGGATGAAGAAGTTACTGCGCTTGAACCAGAAGTGCTTTGAGTAGAACCTGCTAAATTATTATTGCCTAGTGCTACACCAGCCGCCGCCCGATCTATCCCTCCAGAGGTTGAACTTTCAGAAACTTCAACAAGCTTAACTTTATCACCTTGCACAGTAACTTTATATTTAGCACCTTTTATATCTATTATTTTATTATTAATGTTGGAATAAACTATTTTAGACCTTGCAAATTTTTTTCCATTTCTATCCATGACCAAATTTATAACAAGCTCTTTTTTAGCCCCTTCATTTGATATTAAATACCTTCCGGGTTTTGCTTTAAATCTTTTAACATTTGTCTCTTCTATTTGATCCTTATTAGAACTATCAGTATCCTGTCTTGAATCAGTTGTTGTATCTGTTTGGGTTGGAGATGGATTAGTATTAGATGACGGTTGCTGCGTTGCTGTAGGGGTTGGAGATGGATTTGTATTAGATGTAGGCTGCTGTGTTACTGTTTTGGTTGGAGATTTTGGTGTAGTGGTTGTAGTCCTAATACCATCTATCGTCTTACTCAATTCACGAAATGAAAACATTCCTGTAATTTGGTTATGTGAACTGAACTTTTCATAAAAATCAGCTAAAAAACCAGCTGATGCAAAAGGCATTAAAAAAATTAACATCAATACAAAAAATACTAACCCCTTTTTCATATCAAATAATAAATAAAACAACATATATAAATGTTTTTATATGGGCCTGCCCGGAATCGAACCGGGGACCTTTGCCACGTCAAGGCAACGTCATAGCCACTAGACCACAAGCCCAGAAAGCCTCAGGGGAGATTTGAACTCCCAACCTCCTGATTACAAGTCAGGTGCTCTAACCGTTAAGCTACTGAGGCATTGATGTGTTGTGTATTGTTTTTTGCTTAAAAATTTTTCTAAAAAAGAAAAAATTAAAGTTTTTCAAATACTCTAAACTCTACAAATGCCAAAGGATAAACCTTTTTCATTTCTGATTTAATTTTTGACTGCAGTTCATATCTTATAAGCGCTGTAACAACTTGCGAATAATCTTTCTGCTTAAACTGTTCCTGCAACAATTCCCTAACAGACTTTCTTAGAGTAGTCTTCACCGAGTTCTGTACTTTGTTTCTTGTTATAAGCAACGGTTTCAACCTTACCTTCACTCCATCCTTAGTTTGCACAACAAAACTGTCATCAACTTTGTCTTTTCCTTTCTTAACCACTCTTTTTACATGGACATTACCCATTTCATACCTTATTAATTCAGTATGAACATCGTTGCCTTTAACTTCTGTTGTCCTAAACTTAACGGAAAAGCTTTGCTTTTTCATATCTTTAGTTATAGTCATCAAGTTAAGCTTAAACGTCCTTCCTTTAAGGTTGTCTGGTTCAAGTGCTGGCGTTTCTCCTAATGAGACACTCTTAAATTCCTGTGGCGCAACTACATTAAACCACCTTTTCTTCTTTTGCATTTTTGTTGTTTTTCTTTTTGCTGCCATTTTATTCCACCAACATCTTTGCACGGTTCTTGTCAAATCTCCACTCTTGTGGAAGTACGCCTTTAGACTTATAATATTTCACAAGCCTTTTTATTTTTGACTCAACCAGTTGCAAACCTCTTTTACCGGTATAATCCTTTTTATTTATCTCCATATGCTTTTGCACTGCGATAAATCTTTTTATTAGGTCTGCCAAATCTGATGGTAATTTAGACTCAAGCTTGTTTTCTTTAAGAATTTGCGTTATTTTCTTTTTTGTAACTGTTTTTACGTCTGGTATACCGTATGTGTCCCTTAGTATTAGGCCAATCATTGCAGGCGAGTTTCCTGCCTTTGCAAGTTTAACAACTAAGGTTTCAACTTCTTTAGGTTTATAAGACAACCATACGGGCTTTGTCTTCTTAACTGGCTTTGTTGAAGAAGACTTTCCGTGTTTACCTGAATACATTCTTGCCATTTTCGTCTCCAGTATGGGGAAGCTTTCATTCACCGCCCCATCTCTTGATTTTTTATTGAAAATTGGTTTTATTTATAAGACTTTCGGTACATTTTTAACATAGTTATCACATGTTTTTGTTATGATTTTAAAATATTCCCCAGAAGATTTTGTTGTTGAAGAAATAAACAACATAAAGTTATCATCTAAGGGCAAATACTGTTACTTTAATTTAACAAAAAAGAACTGGACAACATCCAGAGCAATATTAAAGCTTGCAAAAAAACTTAATGTAAGCCCGAAAAGGTTTAATGTATCGGGCATGAAAGACAAAGAAGGCATAACTACCCAATTAGTGTCTGTATATAACTTAAAAAAAGAAGATTTAAAGGTAAGAATAAAAGACATTAAAATAGATTTTGTTGGTTATAATGACAAGCCATTAAAGTTAAACTCTCACATTGGCAATAAATTTATAATTACTGCAAGAGAATTAATTAAACCTTTAGCAAAAATTAATCATTTCTGCAACTATTACGATGACCAGCGCTTTGGCGGTAAAAGACCTAACACTGCCTTAGTTGGCAAGCTTTTGCTTGAGCGCAAATTTGAGGAAGCCATGAAAATATACTTAACAAACCCGTTTGAAACTGAAACAGAAAAACACAAAAATTTCAGGCAAGAGATTGAAAAAAACTGGGGATATTTTGACTCTAGCATCATACCATCTTATCTTATTGAAAAAAAAGTTATAACTTATCTTGAAAAGCATCCAAAAGATTACTTTAAAGCCTTCCAACAACTGCCCAAACAAATTTTAACCTTATTCATTCATTCCTACCAATCTTTACTCTTTAACAAGATTTTAAACAATTACGTTAAAGATAACTTTGAACACTACTTTATAGACACTGTTATTGGAAAACTGGCAATGACCAACGAATTTATCAATTTAAAAATCCCCTTAATCGGCTACGATTTTGTAGAGAACAATAAAAATCTCAAGCCAATAATTTCTGACATTTTAGCCAAAGAAAACATAGAACCCAAAATGTTCAAACAATCTTACAGGACAACCTACCGTCCCGCATCCATAACTTTAAAGGATTTAACCCTTTACCCTGCAGAAAAAGATAATGTTTTTCCGGAAAAACTCAAACAGAAGGTAAGTTTTTCTTTACCTTCTGGAAGCTACGCCACCATGGTGTTAAAAGCTATGGAAAAATAGCCCTGCCAGGATTCGAACCTGGGTCCACGGATCCAGAGTCCGTGATGATTGGCCGCTACACTACAGGGCTATGCAATTAAACATAAGTAATAGTCCCGCCAGGATTCGAACCTGGGTCTCAGCCTCCAAAGGGCTGAATGATTGGCCACTACACTACGGGACTATAGCCATAAAATAATTAAGTCCTCTTTATAAATCTTTTCTTACAACAAAAAAATACTCGTTATCCACTTCAAATGTATCATATTCATACGCTTTTATAATCTTTTTAAACCACGAAGTTCTTTTTTTGCTTATCACTTTTCTCCCGCCCAAGGATTTTGTTGCAAAACTTACCACCAACCATTTCGCTTTTACCTTGCTTATCAGCTCTTTTGTAACATCCTTTTTCAGGCTTTCCAATGTATCCAGTAATTTAAACATAAAACACACATCAACTTCTGGCAAATTGTCAACATAAGTCAAGTCTTTTACAAACGCATGCCCTTTAATGTTAAACTTTTTAAAATAGGCATTGATAAACTCCACGTCATCCTCTGCCACCTCCACAGCATAATAAGTTCCAACTTTAAAATCCATAAACGGGATTGACAATGGGTTAAGCCCAGCCCCAAGGTCAAGCAAACTTTCAACCTTGTAAACTTTTTCTAAGATTTTACCATATATTTCAATATAATTTTTCAACCTTTCTGCTGTCGACGTGTGCAGCTTTAATATCTTGGCATGACCTTCAAAATCATTCAACGACTTAATTTCATCCAACAGTTTATACTTTTTATCATAACCTTTTTTCTTAAACGCCCCGTGAACTTCCCTTAAGTTTTTCCTAACATTCTTCACCACAGTTCTGAAATACTTATTTTTAGTATTATTCAACCACTCTTGGTTTTCCAGAAGTTTAGGCATTTCATTTTTTAAGTATATTTTAATTATACCAAGAACAAACTCATCACTTAAAGAATTCAGCTCTTTTTTTTGTTTAATTATTTTTATAAGGTTACAATATTCCATGTTCCTCTTCAAACTGCCTTTTCCTCATCTCTTGCTTTTTCCTTTCAAGCCACCTGTAAACATTTCCGTGAGGCGAGCCTCCTAACAACAACGCTATAGCTCTTCTGGCTATAGTAACATTTTCAACTTCTCCAATAATTGCAACAGTCTTATGAAACACGGATATGTTAGTTTCCGTCACATGCTCCAGGTACCTTCTGGCTTTACCCTCAGAACCAATAACTCTTCCCCTTATCCTTTCAAGCGCATTTTTTGAATTGCCAACATAATCTCTTATATCAATTAAATCAAACATATAACCTTCCTTAAACAATTTCAACGCAATTTTTGGCGAAAACCCTCTCGCTATAGCTTTCACAACATCTTTTGTTATATACACGTCTAATGAATCCTCGCCAGATATCATCACGTCTCCTGTTTTAGAATTTACATCTAACTTAACATGCCCAAGACTTTCAATTTTCTTTTTAATTTCTCCTTCTTTACCTATTAAAACTGCCAACCTTTCCTTTGGCACCTTCAATTCTTTTGAATCCATTTTACTTCCTTTTCCTCAACATTCAATTTTTTAAAAAACCTTGCTAGGTTATCCAGATCTCTTTTTAGCAAAGCTTTAACATTTGGGTATCGCACATCCACTGCATGCGACAAATCTATTATGACAGGTTTTCCGTTATCGTTAAGGATGTTAAACTCTGACAAATCTGCATGCACAAGTTTTGCGTTGAGGTATAGTTTTTTAAGGTATTTTATAAGTGTTTCGTAAAATTGTTTAGGCTCATCCGGCTTAACTTTATTCAATTGAGGTGCTGGTTCTTTGTCCCCTATAAACTCCATAACTAAAACATTTTGGTAAACAGCATAAGGCGTTGGCACTTTCACCCCTGCGCTTCTTGCTTTTAACAGGTTCCTGTACTCCTTTTTTGCCCAGGTAGATATTATGTTCATTTTATTCCGTTTTAAACCAATATAGCGAGGGTCAGGCGCCATGTAATCATACATCTTCTTAAAATTGGCAGATTTTCTATAAATCTTAACTACTACTTTCTTTTTCCCTTTTATTGCAAAAAATACATTAGCTTCTTTGCCTATTTTTATGGCACCTTGAAGTTCATCAAAATAACCTTGCGAAGACAACTTAAACAATACTCTTAATGTTGCCTGGTCAAACACATTTTCATAAGCTTTAAACTTCTCCCTAGCAGAAATATTTTTTTTATACCTTAAAGGTCTTGCTTTCCTTTCCATTTAAAACTCTTCCCAGTCTTCCTGGACAGTTTCTTTAATTATGCCTTTTTTCTTAAGCCAATTAACTTGGTTAAATTTATATTTATAAATCACATCACCTTTTTCATCACCGCCAAACTCCCAAGGCTCAATCAACAGATAATCACCTTCCCTAACCCACAACCTCCTTTTAAGCCTTCCTGGTATTCTACATATCCTTGTTTTCCCGTCAAAACACCTCACTCTCATCTTTGAAGCACCCAGCCTGGTTTCAAGAATACCTATCACCTGGTTTCCCCTAGGCAGTTTAACCCTTTGTATTTCCATCTGTTGCTGTTGTTCTTGCTTCTTTTGCAATTCCTTTTTCTTGTTCATAAAAAATAATATTAATTAGAACTCTTTATAAATCTTTGGTTTACTCTAACCTAAACAACACAGTTCCTCTATATATATCCTTGCTTTTCAGTTTATCCCTTCCGAACAAGGTTTTAGTTATTTTTAGTTCCCCCTTAAAAGAACGTTTAAGTTTTTGCCCGAGTGTTCTTGCAAACCTTTGCGATGAGATATATATATCAACACCAGTTTTAAGCTTTTCAACCCTGGAAATAAACACTTTATCTTGCTTTTTAACTTGGTTTTCTATAAACCTCATAACTTCTTCATTATAAGGCCTCAACTGTATCACGGCTTCAAAATACTGGTTCTTGCTATAAACGTTATCTTTCATTGGATCTTAAACACTTGCGCATGCGGCACGTCGCCAATGTATATTATTTGCCCTTCATCCACAATTTTATTATCTATTGCAAACTTCACAGCTTCTTCACCTACAATGTTTATTGTGGCTGCATCCTCAGCCAAAGTAAGTATTTCTTCTTTACTTTTTTCTTCGCCTTTATAGAACCTTTCCGTCACGTCAAGCTGTAATAAGTCATGTTCAATTTTTTTCCCTACAAGGTTTTCGTCGCAAAGTGCAAGCACTCCGTCCTTATGCATTTTTACCAATATCATCCTAAATACCCTTTATTTTCTTTAACATCAGTTGTTTTTAAAACTATCTTATTTAATTCTTCAATAAACTTTATCAACTTCTTTTTATATGCTTCATGCTTTTTCCAGATATCTTTAACATAATTCATCATTTCCTTTTCACCTTTCAAAAGAACCAAATATCCATTATTATAATCAACCATTAATTCTTTATACACCTCAAGCAAACCTTCTCTTAATCTGCCTATATCTTTCGAAACAATCATCATATAGGCTGAATTTGGTTGTGGTAAAAGAAATGGGTCAAAGAAAGTTAAAAAGAACTTAATTTTTCCATGCACCACCCTGGTTAATGCATTTGCAAACTTTCCAGACTTATTTTCCTCGATTGAAACAATTTCAAAAACGTCGTTAAACTTTTTATATTCTGGCAGGTTATACTTTTGTTGAAGTTTTTTATATTCAGTTTTCACATAATCATCCATTTTCAAAACACAGACTTAATTTTATGTTTAGCACCGCAAGCTGCACATTTAAGCACATTCACACCGTTTTCTTCAATTATTTGAGTGTCAGGTTTTTTACATGTATAACACAACACAAACTCGTCTGCATATTTTTTTATCTTAGCATTAATCAGCGCCGGGCTAAGTTTTCTTTTAAGCACCAACCTTGGTCCGTCAATCTGTGCAGGCGTTGCAAGTTCTTTTTGTAAAAACTTAAGAAAATGCTCACTATCTCTTCTAAACAACTGCACCATTTGTTGAAAATTTGTTATGATTGTAGTATTACCTTGAATTCTTCCATGCGCTTTAGGCACTTCAAACCTTTCACCTTTAGTATTAATTTCCGGCATAAGCTTGAACGCCCTGTCCAGCATCTCTTCATATTTCATCATTTTTAATTAAAGAATCAGGAATTATTTATAAGTTTTTACCCTATAAGCTTTAAAAAGCCCTTTTTCGGCTGATATATTTCGCCTTCCATCAAAAGTTCTTCAACCACTTTTGTCACATCATCTTCCTTTTCGCCAAGCTTCTCTATAAGTTCCTCTTCATTTACCCCATCAGGGCCGCTAACTTCAATTAAAGATATAACTTTTTCTCTAAGATTTATTGAAGGCTCATTTGACACAACCACTTCTTCCACTACCGGCTCATCCTCAACCAGCTTTTTTTCGCCTTCAGGCTTTCCATACTCTTTCGTAAGCTCAAGTTTCCTTACAAGCTCCCAGTCTGGGTTTTCAATTTTCTTAACCGCTTCAGGCCTTATAAATATCTCATTATTATTAATACCTATTTTTCCCACAACAAGCAGCAAATCTCCAATTTCAACATTAGCCAAAACCCCCGTATCTTCATTCCACACTTTCAACCTTGTCTGCGCACTCCCATCATCTAAAGTAACAAACACATAATTCCCAGACTCTGAAACATATTTATGTATAGCACTTGCAAGCACATTTACCCTTATCACATCCTTGCCTTTCACTTTAAACATCAGTGCACCGTTTTCATTAACAAAAGATTCAGCTTCCATAATATCTTTAAGCCAGAACTTGTACGCCGTTTGTCTTTTTTGTACTTCCATCAGTTTCCACCGTCATTATAATTTTTGTATAAAGTTTGGTTTAGGCTCGAATATATCCCCTGTACTTTTAAGCTTTGCTATTGCTTCATCAACTTTATGCTCAGGTATACCTCTCTTTGCAGCCTCTTCATACAACTCATCAATAGCAATCAGCTTCTTACCGGCTTCATCCATTTTAAATATTAAATCCCTCACACCGACAATTTTACTTCTTTCTGATGCAGTTATACCAGTATTAATCCTATCAATATCAATTTTTCCTGTTTCAGGGTCAACCCCAATTTCCATTAAGCACGACTTTAACAAGTTTATTGCTCTTAAGACATCTTTCTTTTCAACCTTATCACTCAACCTTATCCTTGCCGACCCTTCCGCCAACCTCACTACAGCTTCAAGCTGCCTTGCAGAAATTGGTATAGGCTTTATCGCCGGGTCATCGCCGTTGGTTGAAGAGTTCCTTATGTTTACATAAAAATCTTTTATCGTTTCGCTTGCCTCTTCTGTCAATACAGGGAAAACTCTTTGCTTAACATAAGCTATATACTTTCTTAACAACTCAGGCTCAATCTCTGCCACGTTACCCATTTTAGCCTGGTGCATTAACACATGGTGCGCAATTTTTGCATCCTTTTCCTTGTCAGGCAAATCTCTTAATATAAATATTAAATCAAACCTGTTAATCAACGCCGGCGGCAGCTTTATCTGCTGTGCCAGCGGCGCATACGGGTCAAACCTTCCCAGTTTAGGGTTTGCAGCTGCAAGTATTGTAGTTTGCGCCCTTAACGTAGCTTGTATGTTTGCTTTTGCTATGGTTATAGTTTGCTGTTCCATTCCCTCATGCAACGCAGAAGTATCTTCTGCACTCATTTTATCCATCTCATCCAGCACAAGCACACCCTTATCTGCCAGAACAATCGCCCCTGCTTCCAGCGCCCAGCCTCTTAAGAACTCGTCTTTAACCACTGTAGCCGTGATACCTGCTCCTGAAGCACTTCTCCCTGCAACATACCTCGCCTTAGGCGCAGTATTCTTCACAAACGTAAGCATGGCAGACTTACCCGCACCAGGGTCACCAACCAAAAGCACATGTATGTCACCCCTTATTATTGTCCCGTCAACTTTGGTTTTTCTAACTCCGCCAAACAACTGCAACGCTATTGCATCCTTTATCAGGTCATGACCATATATGCTCGGTGCAATAGAGTTCCTAAGCTTTTCATAAATATTTTTATCTTTTGCAAGTTGCTTTATCATAGCCTCATCATCTTCATTCACTTCCACGTCAGAAAAATCCTCTTCAATTGTATCAATTGAGTTTGCATTCATCACTATATCAAACCTTGTAGAAATCCCACCATCTCTTGCAGGTATAGGCACTTCTTTCAGGATACCGGTTACAACCACACTTTTCCCGGGCGTAGTCTTTTTCTCCATCCTAGGCTCAACTAAATCTTCCCTCAAGAAAACCGACAACCTTTTCGGCTCTGCCCCGCCTTCCAGCGACTGCGCGTTTTCTTCTATCACCAACCTTTGCGCATCCACTAAATCTTTAGACAACAACCTGAACTTCCCTCTTCTTCCACAACTACACCTGCTAGGTTCCCTAAACTTGTTTTCATTTTGCTGCATGGTTATTATGTTCCCGCATGATGGGCACTCAAACCTTGCAGACACTACCTCTGGTCTTACATTAGAAGCTTGCCTTATTATGCCTTCGATTGCTATAAACTTGTTAAGATGGTCTGATCTTATGTTTCTTATAAATATCTTTTGCGATTCAGGAAAATTATAAAACCTAACCCTTAACGGCTTTTTTATTTCAAACTGCTCAATTGCCAGCTCCGCAGCCTTAATAACTTCTTCAGGTTCTTCAAGTAAAACTTCCGCCAAATCCGGATCAAACTTGGTTAACTGAAAAAAGTCAACATTTATTGATCTTAATCCTTTAGATATAGCTTTATTTATATCATTAACATAATTGATTTCAAAGAATTCTTGAAACTTTTCAACTTGATCAATCGCTTCTAAAACCATTTCTTCTTTTACACCCCCAAACAAAAAATGGTATAATTAATAGCTATATAAATTTATTCATGGTTAAACGCAACAATTTGCATAAAAAATAAAAAAATTATTTATAACCAATTTTTGCAAGGTTTTCTATCAACTTATCTACAGCTTCATGCAACTTCTTTTCAGACTTAGTACCGGTGCAAACAATTTTTCCGTTACTAAAAAGCAAGAACGTCGCCCTTGTCCCTGGCAATTTATACACCAATCCCGGGAACTGTTCAGGTTCATACTCAGTATTTTCAAGGTCTATTGTTAGGGAATTCAAGTTTAAGTCAATCCCTATGCTCCCTGAAGCCACCATGTTTTGCACTGTAGCTTTAGGCTCTTCTTTAACTTTAATTTTAATCTTTTCAATATTTTTAACGATCGCGCTGATTGCTTCTTTAACTTTTTTCATCGACTTAGCGCCGGTACACACTATCCTTCCTGAACTAAATATCAGTGCAGAAGTTTTCGGCTCTTTAATCCTCATAACCAACCCGGGGAACTGTTCTGGATTATATTCAGTGTTAGGCAAAGTTTCCGCCAGTTTCACTAACGGCACCGCAACCCCAAGGTTAGTCGTAGCAACAATATTTTGTATTTTTATTTCACTTTTTGCTGGCATTTAGATACCCCCTATAGATAATTTATATACTAGAGAAGTTATATTCCTTTATAAATGTATTTATAAATAAATCAAAGAGTTCTCAGTGCCAGTTTAAAGTTTTCCCCCTTAATTTCGACTTCATTTGACACTTCAAACCCTTTATCTTCAAAATACAGGGCAACTGCCCCCACTTTAGTTTTGATCTCTTTTCCCCAGTTAGATAAATCATAATTTGACACAATTGAAACTTCAATTTTGTCATCCCTTGTCAACCCTTGCTGTTTCCTCATTTCCTGTATTCTCCTGGTAACTTCTCTTGCAAACCCTTCCTGTTCAAGCTCTTTTGTAATCTCTGTGTTTATCTGCACATTACCATACCTAAAATCTGAAGCCACCAAATTTTCCGGCAACGTTTCTGTTACGTTAATATGCTTTTCCGTCAACTCAAAATCTCCAATGTAAGCCTTACCTTCCTCATTAATCTTTTTCATGATTTCATCATTAAGTTCGTTCAATATTTTAGGCGAATCCTGTTTAAAGTCTTTGCCAATCTGTCCTTTGTTTGGCGTAATCTGCAACGTTGCGCCTTTCATTGTCGGCATAAGAACTACATCTTTCACATTAGTTTGAAGCATGACAAGGTTTTTCAAGCTCTCCACAGCTTCCCACGCAGCATCATCCTTTGTTAAAACGACAGCTTCTTTCAGCGGCCACCTTACGCTTATCCCTGCCTTTTCTCTTGCAGCCAGCACAGCCTGCACAACATTTTGCACGATTTCAAAATCTTTCTCAAGCTTTTTGTCAATCAAACTTTCATCAGCTTCAGGCCATTCAAGCAAATGCACGCTTTCCTTTTCAAGCCCAAACTTGTCTTTCAGGTTAAGATAAATCTTCTCACTTATGAAAGGCGAAATAGTTGCCAGCATTTTTACAGTTTCATACAACACTTTAAACAACGTTGTTAACACAACTTTAGGCTTAAGCACCACTTTATCCCTTATAATCTGCACATACGTCCTGCTCAGTTCTAAGAATAAATCTTCAATCAGCTTAGGCACATCATCTATCTTATAATTTTCATACAAGTTAGTAACATCTTTTATGGTAGAGTTCAACTTAGACAACATATAAAGTTCTTCCACATCAAACTCTTGCTCAACATCAAACTCTTTCGCATTAATATTAAGGTTATTAGCATATTCTATAAGATAACTATGCAAGTTCCACAATATTGAAAGGTTTTTATACTTCAGCTTAGCTTCCTCCCAGCTAAACTTTATATCTTCGCCTGCATTAGTCCTGCACATATAGAACCTTAACGTGTCAGCACCGTATTTATCTATAAGCTCATACGGCGAAATAACATTGCCTAAAGACTTAGACATTTTTTGTCCTTCAATGTCAGTCAACATTCCATGCATGTAAACATTCTTGAACGACGCATTATCAAAAGCCAAAGTTGATGCAACCATAAGCAGGTTAAACCACCCTCTAACTTGTTCCCTTGCTTCAAGTATAAAATCTGCAGGGTAAAGTCTTTCAAACAAATCCTTCCTATGCGGATATTCCAGGCAAGCCCACGACGCGCACCCTGCATCAATCCACACGTCAAGCACATCCGGCAACCTTGTCATATCCTTGCCGCACTTCTTGCAAGGTATTTTAACTTCATCAATCCACGGCTTATGCAAGTTCTCAGGAACATTTTTCGCGTTAAGTTCTTGCATTTCTTTCCTTGAAGACACAACAACATAATTTCCGCACTCACACTTCCATATTGGCACTGGTGTACCCCAGAACCTTTGCTTGGTTATAGAATTATCCCTAAGGTTGTCAAGCCAGGAATCAAACGCATTTTTCCCTGACTCAGGCACCCACAAAACATCTTTATTCATGTCAAGCATTTTATCTTTTATATCTTCAGTTTTAAAGAACCACTGTTTGGTTGCTCTGAACACCACAGGGCTATGACACCTTTCACAGTGCGCATAATCATGCTCAACTTTTGTAACAGCAATCAACGCCCCAACCTCGTCAAGCTTTTGTATAAAGACTTTATCATCAGTTTTCGCTTTCAACCCTGCAAACTCTCCCATTTCTTCCGGGAAAGTCCCATCTTCTTTTAGGTTATTGAACGGCGGCACATTATTCCTGTGTCCCACTTCATAATCCTCAGGCCCGCAACCCGGTGCACAATGCACTAAGCCTGTGCCTGCACCCAAGTTAACATACTCTGAGGACAACAACACAGTATGCACTTTTGGGTACTTTTGTTTAAGCTCATCAAAATAAGGTATCTTATCATGCCACGGGTGCACATACTCCCACCCATCCATTTCCTCGCCTTTAAACTCTTCCACTATATGATACTTTTTATCCGTATAATTGTTCAAGAATATTGCCATCAACCCTTTCGCTATGATCCACTTCTCTCCACCAACGTCAACTTTAACATAATCCAGTTCAGGGTTAACCATCACTGCAAGATTATACGCCATAGTCCACGGCGTCGTCGTCCATACAAGAATATACTCATCATCTTTGCCTTTCAATTTAAACTTAACAAATATTGAATCTTCTTCAACTTCTTTATACTGGCACTCGTGTTTAGCCATAGCAGTCTGGCAGCTCGGGCACCAGCTCATTGTTCTTAAACCTTCATAAAGCCTTTTTTTCTCATCGGCTTTTTTTATAAGAAACCACACACTTTCTATATATTCATTTCTTATCGGCCAGTAAGCATTTTCATAATCCATCCAAATCCCAACCCTCCACAAATCCTTATCCATTATCCTTGCTTTTTCTTTTGAGAAATTTATACACTCATTTATGAACTTTTCAACACCAAACTTTTGTATATCTTCTTTAGTTTTTAGGTTATGCTCAGCCATAACTTTCTTCGCTGTAGGCAGCCCATGCATATCATACCCAGCCCTGTCCCACACGTCAAACCCTTTCATTCTTTTATACCTAAGCATGATATCTTTCAAAGAATTATTCCACGCATGAGCAATATGCAACCTTCCGCTAGTGTACGGCGGACCTTGCAGAAAATAAAACTTCTTTTTACCTTTATTCTTTTCCACGGCTTTTTTGTATATGTTATTATCTTCCCAGAACTTCAACACACTTTCTTCAGTTTTTTTAAATTCGTACATAGGGTTTATAGTATTTAAATAGACATTTATAAAATTTGCTTTTTTTATTATAAAAAAGTTTTATAAACAACATTATTTTAAGGTTATTAAATGGCTAAAGACTTAACTCAAGGTTCAATACTAAAATCACTTTTAACATTATCAATCCCGTTAATTCTTGCCAACCTTCTTCAGACAGCTTACAACCTTACAGACACATTTTGGGTTGGAAGGTTAGGCAAGGAAGCCGTTGCATCAGTCTCGATAAGTTTCCCTATTATTTTCTTGGTAATTTCTTTAGCTTCAGGTTTAGCTATCGCAGGCTCAATTTTAGTATCACAATATAAAGGCAAAAAGGATAACAACCGTATCAACCACACCGCAACGCAAACAATGCTAATGGTACTTATTGTTTCTGCAGTACTTTCCTTTATTGGCTATTTGCTAACACCATTCATAATCCGCCTTCTTACCCAAGACCCAACAATTTATCATGGCGCAGTAAGTTATCTACAAATCTCATTTATTGGTTTCATTTTTGTTTTCGGCTACATCGCATTCCAATCACTAATGCGTGGTGTTGGCGAGGTAAAGGTCCCAATGTATATTATTTTAAGTTCAGTTCTTCTCAACTTAATCCTTGACCCGTTATTCATTTTTGGAAAATGGTTCATACCATCGTACGGCGTTGCAGGGGCAGCCGTTGCAACGTTGTCCACACAACTTTTAGCATTCGTTATAGGACTTTACTTTCTATTCAAAGGCAACCATGATATTAAGTTAGACATTAAAAAAATCAAACCTGACTTTAGGTTGATAAAGAAGTTAACCAAGCTTGGCTTTCCAACCTCTATTGAACAATCAACCAGGGCATTAGGCATGACAATAATGGTTTTCATTGTTTCAAGGTTCGGCGCCACAGTGTTGGCTGCTTACGGCATTGGCGCAAGGATCATTAGTTTTATCATAATACCTTCCTTGGCAATCTCCATGTCCACTTCAACTTTAGTAGGCCAAAACATTGGTGCAAAAAAAACAGAACGCGCAGAAAAAACAGTTAAGATAAGTTTGGTTACTGGTTTTGTTGTTTTAAGCTTGGTAGGCATTTTATTTTTCATTTTCGCTAGGCCCATATCTTCATTTTTCATTCCGGGCGATGTTGAAACAATTAAGTTAAGCACACTTTTTCTCCGCATAACAAGCCTAACGTTTGGCTTTATCGCTGTACAAATGGCAATCAACGGCGCGTTCAGGGGTTCTGGCAACACTTTAACTTCAATGCTTCTGTCCATAATTTCATTATGGGTGCTAAGACTTCCAATTGCTTACATTTTATCCAATTATACTTCACTTCAATCTACAGGCATTTGGCTAGCTTTCCCGTCTGCAAACATTATCTCAGCGTTAATAGCTGTTGTATGGTTTGCCAACGGTTCATGGAAAAGACACAATAAGCTAATTATTTAGAGAAAATAGGATATTTATGAGAAGGGACTAGTTTTGCCATTTTAACCTCTTAATGATCTCTCTTGTAAAATTGATTATTTTCTCAGCGTATTCCTTATCAAACTTCTTAGCATAATAGAGAATACCATTCCTAAAGTATCTTAGTTGATCTAAAATTCTGACGTCTCTTTCACTAAAACCTAATTTTGCTGCAAAAGCAACTTCTGCTTCGTGAGCCCCAAACCCTGAACTTGAAAAGCCCTGTTCCAGCATAATAGCTCTTATTCGGTAGATGATTATGTTATAGCAAAATTCAATAAAGTTATTTGCAGTATTGTCATCTATTCCCATTTTCTCAATCATTTTGTTGAGGAAATCATATTTGCTATCTGATTCCTGCATGAGGTTCTCTGCCCTTTGTTTATCAGAGGTGACTTTTTTAACAATTCCCTTCTCTAAATACTCGTTAAAATCTTTCACACTTCAACACTTTCAGCAAGAACTATTCCGTTTAATATATTATTTTTTTAAATGCTTATGGATCTTTTTCCATGATTCATAAAAATTTATGTAAATTGGCCTATGCAATAATTTTTCATATTTTTCAATATCTAATTCCTTCTCTTTTCTACCTATAACTGCAATGTCTATATCTGACCCCTTTAAGTCTTCCCCTCTGGAGTAAGAACCGAAGAGAATTATTGTTGCCCCAGCAAACTCCTTTTCCAAAACATCTGCAAGACCTGATTCGTATAATCGTTTGAGGTTATCAACCATTTTTAGTTACATCACTTTTTGATTTGATGTGTTTAACATTATTGCCCACCTTTTTGTTTCTTTATCTTTTTTAATTTGATATAATCTAATTTTTCAAGAAGAGGCAATGCCTTCATAACACCTGGCGGGCTCGCATTTACTGCCTTTGCGATCTGCCTTTGATTTAAGACAGCCCCATTTTTAGTAAATAATACCCTCAGGATATTTTCTTGGAAGGATGTTTATACATTTTAACCTTAGTTAAAACATATTAACTTAAGTTAATTCTGAATTTATCAGTTTATTCAACAGATTGCCTACTAGTTTTTCTGAATTGCCATTATAAATAAAATAACTCATTTTGTCAATTTCTAATTACCTATAAATGACTTCTTTTAGGACATCTTTAATCTTGTTCACAAACATTGTTGCCTGCATTCTCAGCCGTTCCACTTCATTCTTGTCAAAGTGTGTTTTAGTCGAATATGTAGCATCTTCACGTTTATGCTTTGTTTCAACATAAAATAAGACATCTTCATAATCCAAGAAATTAGAGAGTATCTCAACGTCTTCTTTTGTAAGTTCTTTTTTATAAAACTCTTTTATGATTACACATAGGGTTGCTAAATGATTTTTTGATGTATATCCTTTGCTTTGTATAAGTGCAAGTGCTGCATGGTAGCAGCTATAATAACATCCAGTCAGCGCCCAGTCAAAGAAATTTTCTTTAATTATCTTTAACACAAACCGCAAATTATGTTCGGCCTTTAATAGGTAGCCCATCATCTCTTCTTTGTCAACCTCTTGCTTGAACAATAACTTCTTCTCCATGAGCTCTTTTATTTTCTTATCAACAATTTCCGGATTATTAATCAACTTTTGAAGGTCATATTCTCTCATCGTAAAGCACCTCATAGTATTGTATGTGATTGATCAGTGGATATCCTGAGTTGATTGCTGATTGAACAACCTTGTCTTCTTTCATCTTAAGTTCAGTTAAGAAGTCTTTATAAGTCATCTGGAACGTGCTTATCTTCATTGCTGTAAGTGCATCTGTTTCTTTTTCTGCTTTCTTTGCGGATATCTTCTTATTGGTTATGATAAGGATGTCTATGTCTGAGTCTTCTTTGTATGTTCCTTTTACAGTTGAGCCGAAAAGCACTGCAAAGATCGGCTTTTCCGGAAGATTGTCCAAATACGTTTTTATGGCGTTTCTTCTTATGCTTGGAAGCTTTTCAAAACGGTCAAGATCAATTGCTTCAAATAAAAAATAAGCCCTCAAACCTTTCTTAACCGAGTATTTCTTTAGGTTACCGTCCTTCTCTGACTTCAGCATTTGGTCTTTTTCAAGGCTGCTTAAAAATCTTGACACGCTCGGCTCATGCAATTTTGTCCGCCTTGCTATTTCCCTTAGGTGCAGCTTGACAGTTTTATCCTTATAAAAAAGTTGCATGATCTTGAAGTACCCTGGCTTTAGTATTGTTATCATTTTAGTAACAAATGTTATAATAATTATAACATATTTAAATGTTTCTATAAATTTATTTTTCCTTCAAGAGATAGGTCTTAATCATTACTTACCCTAGGCGCAAGAACGAATCCTAACTTAAGCTTGTCCAATAGAATATACTCAATCTTCAGAGGATAATCCATGCCAAAGCTTATAACAATATTGTCTGCTAGCTTAGACCCTTTAATCATCTTTTTCAGGTACTCGATGGAATACTTTGCACGCACATTTTCTCCGGCATCAATTTTGGTTTCTTCTGTCTGCGGTATAACTACGCTTGCATCACTAAAGTTGCTTTCAGACTTAACCACAAACTTTCCGTCCTCAACCATCAATGCAACAGACTCAGCCACCACGCCCATGTCTTCTATAGCTTCATCAAACTTGGTTGTAGAGGTTTCAACCCTTGCACCAAACTCAAGGTTTGGCACTTTTTGTTCACCCTCGTCAACATTTAACAATGCTAAGTTAAATGTTCTTTTATTTTCCCCAACAAGTTCAATCTTCAACCTGTTTTTTTCTTCATCCAGTTTAAGCTGGATTGTATCCGTAGGCTTTGCTCTTTTCAATATTGCTTTAAGATTATCAAGGTTAACAGAGATTTCTTTATCTTCTTTAACATCATACTCGGCAAACGCCGTGCTAAGCAGCTTAAAATCCACCATTGCGACGTTTGCAGGATCCATTGCAACAAGTTCAATCTTTGCAGGGTCAACCTTAAACGTCACTTCGTTCACAAGTTCAGATATAATATTCACGCTTTCTTTCAACAACCTTGGTTCTGCTAATGTCAAATTCATTTTCATCTGTTGGAATATATTATTTGTTTATTAAGTTTATGCTGATTCAGGATATATTTATCCGAAGAACATAGAAGACCTTCTCATTTTTACTGTCCAGAATATAAGAAAAATCCCAAACAGGAACAACATTACGCTGTACACTATGTTAGGCAAATCCAATTTAAGCGTAAACGGCAACATGTTAAAAAAGTTATAATCCTGCAACAATGGGAAGGTTCCTATAGGAAGAAAAATTATGGAAGTTATTATAAGGCTCCAGTCAAGGCTTGCGTTCATGTCTTTTATCAGCCACGATGCAATGAACAGCATTATTGCGCCTATAGCCAAAGCTATCTTTGTTGCGATTGGTGTGTAAAATAATGAAGGCAGCATGAACACGTTTACGTTAAGGTTTGCCAATGTTGCCGTTGCACCCACCACTGCATAAAGTATTCCTAGCAATGCCATAATCAATGATAACATATTAATTCTTACGCAGCTTAAATATAAAAAAGTATCGTTAAATTTATATGTACATAAACTCTTACAAAAAAGCATGAAAACTTTTTTCACAATCATAATTTTAATTCTCTTACTAGGTTGCGTTAATCAAAACGTCAAAGAATTGCAAAGCAAAGAAGTTAGGGAATACCAAGGCAAAAAGTTAGACTCTGTTTCAGATTTCAGGGAAAACTCAATCAAAGGCCCTCAATATATCAACATTGCAGATTATAAGCTTAAAGTTAACGGGTTAGTTAAAAACAAACTAAGTTTAACTTACGATGACGTGTTATCGTATCAAAAATATAAAAAGGTTGTAAAATTAAACTGTGTTGAAGGTTGGAGCGCTAACATTTTATGGGAAGGAGTTTTGGTGAAAGACATTTTAAATGACGCCGGCATTTTGCCTGAAGCCACAACTGTGATATTTTACGCTTACGACGGTTACTCTACATCATTCCCGTTAAGTTACCTGCTTGACAACGACATCATAATGGCGTACAAAATGAACGATGTTGTTCTTCCTCCGGAGAGAGGCTACCCGTTCCAGCTTGTAGCTGAGGACAAATGGGGCTACAAATGGATTAAATGGATAACAAGGATAGAAGTTTCAAACAACAGTGATTATAAAGGTTATTGGGAAAGTAGAGGATACTCAAACACAGGCAACCTTGACGATGGGTTTTTAGAATGAAAAAAAAGTTAAGACTAATCTCAGCGCATTTGCTTTTGGCAGTCATAGTATTGTATATAATAACCGGCTTTGGGATAACTCAATATAGATTTATAGAATCCATCACATTTGGCCTGCTCACCAAATCCTTATCATTCAAGATTCACTCAAACTTAATTTACGCCTTAGTAGTTTTATTGTTAATGCATCTATACTATTCATGTTCAATATTTAAGTTTATTAAAAAGTAACAAAAAGCTTTTAAATTTACTAAAACTTAATACAACTAATGAAAAAAGGGTTGATAAAAGAAAAAGCTGTTTTTATGATTTATCTTATAATAAGCTTAACATTCATTTCGGGTGTAGCTTTGAAAGAAGTTTCAGCTGAGGAAGAGTTAAAAGACATGGCCTGTTGTGAGCAAACTATATCTGGAGACAATTGCGTTTACACTTCAGTTGAAAACTGCAACCAGGATTATAATATTGAGACGTTCAAGAAATGTGAAGATACAACTTACTGCGCATTAGGTTGTTGTGTTACTGACGAAGGATCATGTTCAAAACAGACTTCTAAAGCTGCTTGCGAACTGCAAGGGTTCAAATGGGTGGCTGACGCGGAATGTTCCTCTGTACAAGAATGCAAGAAAGGTTGTTGCGTTCTTGGCGGTGCAACTTGTTCTTACGTGACAGAACAAAGGTGCGATATTATGCTAGAAAATTACCCTGAGCTTGATAAAGATTTTAGGCAGTCGGGCTCAGAGTTTGAGTGCACTGCAATTTGCCGTTCAGCCGACAGGGGGTGTTGTGTTAAAGATGATAGCTGCACATGGGGCACGAGAGGAAATTGCGGGTTGCCTGACGGTGTTGGCGGTAACGGGTTCTATAAAGACGTTTTCTGTTCTAACCAAAACTTAAACTGCGAATGTGAAAGGCATTACAGAAAAGGTTGCCTTGACGGTGAAGAAGACGTTTACTGGTTTGACTCCTGTGGTAACCCAGAAGATGTTGCAGAAGATTGTGATTACACTTACAAAAGTTCAATTTGCAGTGAAGCGGACTCGTTTCATGAAGAAGCTTACTGTAAAAGTGTAAACTGTATCACTACCTGGGAAGACCCAACATCTACTGACCCTCAAAACGGTAAAACAAGGTTGAATGGCGAAAGTTGGTGTTCTTATGATGCAAAGGTTGGCCCAACTTTTGACGTGGTTGGTTCCAGGCATTATCGTCACATTTGCATTAACGGTCAAGAGATTGTTGAGCCGTGTAAAGATTACAGGGAAGAGATTTGTACTTCGATAACTGCCACAGATGCGCCTCAAGGAGAAATGAAAGTTGCGCAATGTAAACCAAACAGATGGAAAGATTGTACCACTACCTGCAACACTGCTAAAGATGCAAAAGATGAAGAAGAACAAAAGATTAGAATGAAAGAAGATAAGCAATGTTGTGAACGGAGTGATTTAAGGGATTGTGAATGGATTAGTGAAGATGAAAATAATGGTCTTTGCATCCCATTAGTTGCTCCAGGGTTAAAGTTTTGGTCTGATGATGAAAACCAGCAAACTCCTGACGCAAGTGCAGTTGAAGAATGCGAAAAAGGAACTTATGAAGCGAAAGCAAAGTGGGGTAGGAAAAAATTAGATGTTACGTCAAAATGGGAATGCAAAAATAACTGTGATGTTTACAAAGATGAGTTTTTGCAAACAAGGAACCAGTTCTGTAGAAGCCTTGGAGATTGCGGCGCACATTATAATTATTTAGGGAAATTTACTAATGATGGTTCAATTAGAACATGGGAAAAAGATCCAGTTGGTAATCCAAAAATTAGAGTAGATGAAGAAATGGCCGGAAACTTTTTGGAAAAATGGAAACAGGCAGGCAATGCTCTTGATTTTGGTAAGTTTAGTATGCAAGATTATTGGGGCAAATTAGGTGGTATAAGAGGCTATGAAGGAGCAATATCTGGAGGCGTTATTGGTGGGACTATTGCTTTAGTTGGATTGGGCATGGTAGCATACGTTGCAATTTTAGAAGCTATAGCTGCCCCGGTATTGGTTTCTGCATCAATACCTGTTATTGGATGGGTTATTGCTGCCATCGGAGTGATTATAGCAGCACTAACAATTGCTTTCACCTGGCCAGAAACAGAAGACAGAACAGTAACAGTAACCTGCCAGCCATGGCAACCTCCTCCAGGCGGCGACGATTGTTCAAAATGCGACGAAAACCCAATGAAGCCTTGCTCGGAATACCGTTGCAGGTCACTGGGCGCAAACTGTCGTTTCATTGCAGAAAACGAAGGCACTGGCAGGGAAACCTGTATTAACGCTAATCCAAAAGATGTTGAAAAACCCGTCATCAAACCTCACCCTGAATCATTAAAAGTTGTTTCAAAACGCAACGATATAACCCAACAGTACACAATCTCATCTACACCATCAGGCTACAAAATAAATCCAGAGGTTCCAGCCTTTTCAAAAGTATCCTTCGGCATTCAAACCAATGAACCTTCACAGTGTTATTACACAACCGAGTTTAAAGACAAATACCTTTTCACCGACTACACATCTCCTATGCCAGACACGTTTTACGACAGTGTTCATAACATCACATACAACAACCTTCAGCCGGACACAGAGTACAAGTTTTACATCGCCTGCAGGGACAGCCAGCCTAACCCTAAAGACGACGAATACGTTACGCCGTACATTATAGAGTTCAAGACCGACAACTCTCCCGACCTTGACGTGCCTTACATAGTTTCAACTTACCTTCCAAAAAACAACAAGATTGCACATAATAAAAACAGCACACCAATAATGGTTTATGTTGACGAAGTTTCAGAGTTTGATTGTAAGATCTCCACCCATGATCAAGATTACGAATTAATGGAAACAGAGATGGGCTGCGCGCAAAACCCTCCAGAGTCACTTTACTCATCCTACAACTACTGCGCCGCATTAGTAAACGTTAGCGAAGGCGCAAACACTTACTACATCCGTTGCCAGGACCACCCTGTCAACTCTGAACCTAACACCAACACTGAAAGTTACGTTGTACAGTTTGAGAAAACCCCTCCATTGGAAATCATTGCAAAAGGTCCTTCAGGCGAATTGTACGATAAAAACATCACGATGTTCGTACAGGTTTCCGGCGGCGCTGACGGCACAGCTTCATGCACTTACGACAGTGATAAAGTCTCGGGCGCGTTCGGCGTGACAAACACTTCAAAAAATGAAAACGTTTTCACTGACCTTCCCCCAGGGCAATACAACTTCAACATTCGTTGCACTGACTACGTTGAAAACGTTGCACTAACTGAAATCAACTTCACCTCAATAAGAGACTATGACGCACCCTTTGTAACATCGTTAAAAAAATCCGGAGATAATATTATAGTAAAACTAAACGAGCCAGCCACGTGCGAGTACATGAACTCAAGCTTTGTTTTCGGGCAAGGCAAAACTTCTGCGATAAACTCTGATATTCATTCTTTATCCGGTGAAGGGAGTTACACTTTAATTTGTAAAGACTTGTTTGACAACATCATGAACCCGGTAAACATTGTACCTTACTTGCCAAGGATTAAAGTTGTAAAAAAATCCGTCTTACCCACCATTCCAAACGCTCCAACTTCTACTCCATCAAATGTTAAGACAATAGGTTCATAGTAAAGCATTTAAATATCTCTTTCTATTATATTTCTCAATGAAGCTTAAAGCATTGTTCATGATTTACCTAGTTATTAGTATTACTTTCACTGTTTACTTACTTCCTGTAACTGCAGAAGATGATGGCAAAGCATGTTGCGAGCAAACTTTATCCGGTGAAAGTTGTGTTTACACTTCTTCATCTCAATGCGACGACTCTTACAAAGTTGCCAACTATCAAAAATGTGAAGACACGTCTTTTTGCAAGTTAGGCTGTTGCATTTCCCCTGACGGATCATGTTCAAAGCAGACATCACAGGCAGCGTGCGAGAACGCAGGTTACACATGGAACCCTGACGCAACATGCGACTCAGTAAAAGAATGCAACAAGGGTTGTTGTGTGTTAGCAGGTGCAAGTTGTGCGTATGTTACAGAAAAAAAATGCAACAACATTCTTCTAGACTACCCGGAGCTTAGCAAAGACTTCCGACAATCCAAGTCCGAGCAAGAATGCTCAGACATTTGCCGCCAGGCTGACAGGGGCTGTTGTGTCAAGTCTGCCAACGAAGAATGTGTTTGGACGTCGCGTGCAACATGCAACATGCAGGACGGCATTGGTGGGGAAGGGTTTTATGAAGGTTTATTTTGTTCAAACAACAACTTGCCATGCGAACAATGCAAGGCTCACTCGTACAAAGGTTGCCTTGACGGCACTGACGACGTTTACTGGTTTGACTCCTGTGGAAATCCTGAAGGAGTTGCAGAAGATTGTGATTATGCCAAGGGCACATTATGCGGCCAAACTCAAGACGGCGATTATGTTTGCAAAAGTTTAGACTGCCCCACCACTTGGGACAACCCTGTAGTTGAAGGTGACGGCGGTAGAAGGATCAACGGCGAAAGTTGGTGCGAGTTTGACGGCGCAATTGGCCCGTCGTTAGACCTTCCTGGTTCCAGGCATTACCGTCACATTTGCATTAACGGTGAAGAAATAGTAGAACCATGCAAAGATTTCCGTGAAGAGGTTTGTTTACAATCAGACGTTTACGAGACACTAAACACAGGCATTAAAGAAACCGCTGAGGGCAAAATTTCTGCCACTGCCCAGAACTACTTGTTTAGTGAAGCTGCCTGCAAAGAAAACCGTTGGAAAGATTGCACCACTATATGTAACACAGCCAAAGACAAAACAAGCCCTGAAGATATTGCTTTGGCAATGAAGCTTGACAAAGAATGTTGTGAAAGGTCAGACTTAAGGGACTGTTTCTGGGCAGGCGACGAAAACTCTGGCACATGCATCCCGCAGCACCCGCCAGGGTTCAGGTTTTGGAACCCGCAAAAACAAACCAAATCTGCCACAACGCAAACAGCATCAGACCAAACATGCAGCACTGCCACCAAGAAATGCACAACCGTTTTCACCAAAATGATTTACACCAACTGGAAATGGTCTTGCGTAAAAGAAGGCAACTGTGAATGTTTCAGTAACGATTATATCAAAGAACAGAACAACTATTGCAGAAGCATAGGCGATTGCGGCGCACATTATAATTACATTGGCGGTTTTTCAAAAGAAGGTTTCCTACGCAGCTGGGACCATTCTTACCAAGGCTGGGACATAATTTTTGACAGGGGAAAATCGTTCCAGTCATCCTACTACAACCGTCAATCAGAAGAACCCAAAATGCAAGTTGACCAAACCATGGCTGGAGCGTTTGAAGAAGTATGGCATAAAGCAAACAAAGAGTTATATTTATCTAACTTGAACGCAGAAGATGTTTACAAAGACAAAAAGATCGCCCAGGCAATAACAAAAGGCATCGGTATAACTGTCCAGCTTACAGGCTTAATATTAAAAGCCATTGGCACTAGTGCAGCAAGCAGCGCTGCCTCCTGGGTGTCCGGCATCGGCGCTTTGGTAACACTTTACATAGTGTTAACAGAAATCGTTTTCAGGAAATACCAAAAACGCACTGTCACAACCGAGTGCAAGCTTTGGCAACCTCCCCCCGGCAGCGACAATTGTGCAAAATGCGACGAAGACCCGATGAGCCCGTGCTCTGAATACAAATGCATGTCCCTGGGCGCAGGTTGCAAGTTCATTAAAGAAAACGAAGGCACATCTCGCCCAAAATGCATAGCAGCCGACCCGAACGATGTTAACAAACCCATCATAACCCCATGGAATGAGGCGTTCAAGCTAACTTATCAAGGCAAAGATATTACCACAGACTACAGCATTGTGGAAAAACAAAACGGTTATCTTATCGGCAGCAAAAAACTTCCAGCCTTTTCCAAGCTATACTTTGGCATACAAACCAACGAACCGTCCATGTGCAAGCTTGACAAAGAACTTAAGTACACTTTTAACGATTTAAGCTTACGCTTCAACGAAAGTTACTTTGACAAAGTCCACAACTACTACATTGGCAACCTCCAGCCTGCAACAGATTATAAGTTTTATGTTATCTGTAAAGACGCCAACGGCAACCCTAAAGACGACAAAAGATCTCCACCTTACGTCATAGAATTTTCAACTGACAGAGCGCCAGACTTAGAACCGCCAAGGCTAATCTCATCTTCTATACCAGACATGGGCTACGTTGCAGCCAACGCAAACGAAACCAGTTTAACTTTAGTTGTAGACGAAGTCTCGCCGTTTTCCTGCCGCGCCTCAACCCAGGACATGCCGTTCGACCAGATGCCGTTAAACATGACCTGTGCAGAAATGCCGCCTGACAGCATTTACTCAAAGTACGCCGAGTGCCAGGTAAAACTTCCAGTAAGGGACGGCTTAAACACATATTATTTCAGGTGCCGTGACGAGCCAGAGAATTCACAAGTAAGAAACGAAAACTCTGAAAGTTACATTTGGCGCGCCAGCAAAGCCGAGCCTCTCATTATCACAGCGCTTTCCCCGTCAGGCACAATTTATTCATCCAACATTACTTTGCAAGTTAAAACTGCCAAGGGCGCGTTAAACGGCAAATCAATCTGTTACTACAACAACATTGAGTTTTTTAACACAAACTCAACTTACCACACCCAGGTTTTATCAGGCTTAACAAAACAACAGTATGATTACATTATAGAATGCAGGGACATTGCTAACAATGTAGCACGGGAAAACCTTTCTTTTACAGTAGATATTGACACTGAACCTCCAGAGATTACTGGATTATCTTACACTGGCGCATTACTTGAGGTTATGCTTAACGAAGACGCTTCATGTTCCTACTCAACCAACAACGAAGACTACTCCCAGCTTCCCACATCACAAATTGTTTCAATCAATGTTGACCCTCTTACAGAAAAAATCTACCTAACCTGCAAAGATGTTCACGACAACGAAATGTCTTCAACAATTTTCCTACGCACGCAACTCCAGCCACCGGTATAAAAACCACAAGGTTTAAATATTTACTTTAATTAACATTAAAGTTAAGGAATATGGTAAAAAAAAGAGGACAGATAACAATATTTGTAATTTTAGGCATAGTCATTCTAGCCACAATAATTCTTCTTATAAGTTTTCGTAAAGAAATAATCCCGCCATCATCTCAAACAAGCATCAATGCTCAAATGAAAGAAGTTAAACAGATTGTTGAATCTTGTTTAGAAAACTCTGCTAAAGGCCCTATTGAAAAGATAGCATTGCAAGGCGGCTATTTGTCTCCAAGCCAAGACACTTTCAGGTTATGGAATGATACTCCTATAAGTTACCTTTGTTTTAATATTGAAGACCAGGATTATTGCAGGAACAGGCTTTTAACTTTACAAAACATGGAATCTCAGCTTAGCAAAGCCATTGAAGAATCATTGCCTGAATGCTTAGACTTTGACAATGTCCGCGGGGTTAACATTAAAACTAAAGGCAAACCTAAAGTCTCTGTACAGATTTTGCCGTTGCAGGTTTTGGTTGACCTAGAGTACCCTGTCACAGTTGAATCCAAAGTCTCTGACGCGAAAGCTTCAACCAACAAATTTTCATACATTGTTGACAAACCTTTAGGCGATCTTTACAACGTTGCGCAAGATATTTTAGATCAAGAAACAACAACCGGCCAGTTTGACCAGTTAACTTATATGTTGTTAAAGTTAGGAAAATACACAATTTATGTTCAAAAACCTTACCCTGACAAAATTTACAGGCTAAAACTGCGTGAAGACAATTTCATGTTCCAGTTTGCCGTTCAAGGCGAACCATCATAAGGGGAGTGGAGTGGTTGAAAACAAAAAATGTAGTAATATTATTAATAGTTACAATTTTATTAGCCAGTTCTGTACTAGCCATAAACGGCTGTTGTGAAAAAACCAAGTCTGGCGACTATTGTATTGAGACAGACGACAGCAACTGCGCTATTGAATCAGGGTTCAAGTTTGCCCCAACCTCCTGTGAATCAACTTCATTTTGCAAACTAGGTTGCGGGTACTCCAGCGACACTGGAAGATGCTACAGTAACACTCCCAGGTCAGCGTGTGAAGCTGAAGCCAACTGCACTTATTCTGATTCACCCAATTGTGAAATCCCTCAGTGCCAAAAAGGTTGTTGCATCATTGGCGACCAGGCATTTTTCGTCACACAAGTTCAGTGTAAGAAAACCGCTTCACTTTACCCCGGCGTTAGTATGAACTTTAAAGACGATATCAAAACTGAGGTTGATTGCATAGATCAAACCAAGTCTCAAGAGGTAGGCTGTTGTGTCCAGGAAGACAAATGCGTTTTCACCACACGAGGCAATTGTCCTAGCGCATCATCTTCCGTAACTTCGCTAAACGCAACCAAATCTAAAGATAAGGTTCCTGGTTTTTACAAGGACATGCTATGCAGCAACGATCAGTTAAACTGCGGTTGTACTAAACAGCACGACACAGGTTGTGTCGGTGAAGACGTTTACTGGTTTGACAGTTGCGGCAATCGTGAAAACATTTACGACGCTGACAGAAAAAAATCCTATAATGACGGTTTTGTTTTAGCAGAGAAAGACAGTTGCAAGATTTCCGGCGCTTACGACCCTAACTGCGGCAACTGCGACTTCCCTTCAAGCACTGTTTGTGGCAAAGACGATAAAAAAGTCATGCCTGTCGGCAGTTCAACTTGTGTAAGTCTTGGGTGTAAAGATGTTTACGCCGACCCATACTCTCCCAACTCAGGCGGTGACAAAAAAAACGGTGAAAGCTGGTGCTTATACGATTCAGACGTTGGACTGGCTAGGGACAAGGTTGGTTCAAGGTTTTACAAGCAGTTATGCATAAACGGCGAAGTTCAGGTTGAGCCGTGTAAAGATTACAGGGAAGAGATTTGTGTACAAGGAGTGTTAGGTGAAGATGTTTTACGCAACTATGACTCGTTCATGTTAGCCGGCGCTGAGTATACTGAAGCAGCGTGCAGGCCAAACAGGTGGCAGGACTGTTCTTATTGTAACGATTTAACCAAATTAACCGGTATGAAAAATGATATAAAAGTAGAGCAGGGCAAGAAAGAACCTTCTTCATTAATCCGGCTAAAAAAAGATTGTTGTAACAACGAATTCCTTAGGGACTGTGTTTGGCTTGAATCAGGTATAACTGACGCCGGCGGCGTTTGTGTGCCTATGGTGCCACCAGGGTTAAAACACTGGGGCTCTGCTTCAGCCACTTCTAAAAAGATTAAGGCTGCTGCTACCTCTAAAGGCGCATCCTCGCCAACTCCATCTTCCTCCGCTGCTCAAGTCTGCGCTAAGGCCAACACTGAATGTAAAGTTGTTTACAGGGTAGGCGGCTGGAAAAACACTTTCCAGAAACTTGTCAGTAAAAGTGAAAGGGACGAATGGCTGAAGAAAAACGCCAAGGTTGTCCAGAACGCTGAATGCTTAAGCAAAAAATGGGTCATTGCTGGTAACAATTACTGTAAAGCTCAAGGCGACTGTGGCGCTTATTTTAACATTTTAGGCGTTGCCAACGAACCTAACACTGGTTACATTAACACTTTAACTTTTGAAACAACATTTAGAGACGGTGAAAAGTTTGCGTTAGATGAAAATGATTATAACGACTGGCAAACTGTCATCAACAAGCCAAGCAACAAGAAAACTTCAAAAACTGACGATTTGGTTAAGGACGCTTCATTCTGGGTAGGAGTGGCAGGCATAGTTACTTCAGGAGTTATGGGTGCTGTAGCAAGTTCAAAAAAAGGCGAAAGTTGGTACAAGGGATTTGGTAAAGGCATGTTTGGCGGCATTTCTGCATTAACAAGCTTAGGGAAAAAATGTGCGCCTAAAACATCTAAATCCAAAACACCTGAAAAAAGCACTCAAACAAAAAAAGGAGAGCAAAATAAAGTCACAAATAATCCAAATAAAATCACAAATAATCAAAATGAATTCACAAAAGAAAAAAATAATGCCAATATAGATTCCTCATCATCTCCAGAACCAGGTGTTGATATTAATCTTAACCAGAACAGCAACGTTGCAATTGCAGCAGTCGGCATCGACTCCATCACTGGCAACGCCATAACATCCATCACTGGGTTCGCCACACCAAAAGTTGGCGCTCGTGCACCAGACGTAAAAACCTTATACCCAAAACCAGCTCAAGAAGTTTTTAACAAACTTGGAGCAGGCGCATCCAATGACATTTGCGGTAAAGGTTTCTCTGGCAAAAGCCAATCAATCTACGGCAGCGCTGGCATTTTTGGCAGCATACTAAACTTAATCTCTTCAGGTTTATTAATCTACACAGGCGTTGAACACGGCCGTGCAAAAGACTTTGAGGTAACTTACCAGATCCAGTGTTTGCCATGGCAGGCTCCGCCAGGCAGCACGCAATGTGAAGAATGCAACAACAACCCTTACAAACCATGCTCAGAGTACAGGTGCAAGTCCCTCGGCCAGAACTGTGAACTTGTCAACGCAGGCACTGGCAACGAATCCTGTGTATCTATAGACCCAAACGACGTGAACTCTCCTATAATCACTCCTGACAAAGCTAACATGTTGCCATTAACAATTGAAGAAACTAGCAAAGAAGGTAGCAAAGGTTTCAAAATTAATGAAAAGATTAAAGCCTTCAGTCCTGTTGTATTAGCCTTTACCACCAACGAGCCTGCACAATGTAAGTATTCAATAAACGAAGGCACAAAGTTCGACAAAATGCCGGACTTCTTCGGCACATCATTATACTTATACAACCACACTTTAGCATTTTCCATGCCTTCGCTTTTAACAAACCCTAACTTAACCAAAGGCAACTACAAGCTTTACGTAAGATGCCAAGACGCTCACGCAAACAAAAACGAGCGCGATTATTTCATAGAATTTTCAACCGACCCATCCCCAGACTTAACTCCGCCATTAATCCAATTCACAAGCCTGGCTGACAAATCCTTCATCGGCTTCAACCAGACAGAACTTAAGCTAAGCATTTACGTCAACGAACCGTCAACATGCAAATGGAGCAGGCGCGACACAGGTTACGACTTAATGGAGAACGAGTTTGACTGCGCAACACAACCTCTTTCCCAGACTTCAAAGTACCCTTTCAGCTACGAGTGCACAACATACCTTGCAAACTTAACAAACCGTGTAAACAACTTCTTTTTCAAGTGCAGAGACAAACCTTCTGCTCCAGAAGAAGACCGTAACACTAACGAAGAAAGTTACCCTTTCACAATTGTAGGCAGCAAATCCCCTTTACAGATTGAATCCGCTTCACCTGTTTCAAAAACATTTTACACAAACAAAGTTACGTTAGAAGCAAAAACAATTGGCGGCGCTGAAAACGGCAAAGCCTGGTGCGCTTTTGCAAACGATAACTTGCCATACGACCAAATGGTAGCTTTCAGTGAAACTGGTTCAACCACATCCAAACAATTGCTTGAAGGTTTGCCTCCAGACTCTTACAACTTTTATGTTAGATGCAAAGACAGCGGCGCAAACGAAGCTTCTGCTCAAGTTAACTTTACGGTTGACATAGACTTATACGAGCCAGAGATAATTTCTCTTACCTATGACGAATTTTTAACAGAGCTAAACATAAAACTTGACGAGGAAGCAACATGCGAATATTTAACCACTCCTGGATTTAGGCTAGGTGAAGGCACAAGGTTCTCCAGCACAAACTCCACCACCCAGATTGCCACATTAGACCCTTCACAAAAGACATTATACGTTCAATGTAAAGACAAGTTCGGCAACAGCGGTGAATACAAAATAATCAACCTGGTGGAAGAATGAAAAAAGGCCAATTAATGTCGCAACCGTTTGTATACATCTTTGCTTTAATCCTTGGCGGCTTAATTTTAGTTTGGGGGTTTAAAGCTATCATGGACTTAAAAACCGTTGCAGATAAAGGCGAGCTTGGCCAGTTCCGAAAAGATCTTGAAACAGAAGTTAATGTAATTTATCAAAGAAGTGAAGGCACCACAAAACCTATCAGAATCCTGCTTGGCAAAGCTGTCAAGTACGTTTGTTTTTCTAACCCCGGCACTGAACTTAAGTGCAAGATTAAAAGGAAAAAGAAAGATGAGATTGAAGACTGTGAAGGCACTTTAGCCGGCGCATTGAAAAGAATGAACGACGACAAGACGTCGTTTTATTTAAGGTTAAAAAACCAAAAACCTGACGACAACAAAATTTTATGGTACCTACCATTATCATCTTCAGAAATGAACGGTTTAAGCTTAAAACACGCCAAGCCTGTTGAAGGCAACCCTCTTTGTTACGAGAACGGCGGAGAAATAATTCTTGAAACAATGACTGATTATGTCGGGTTAAGGTAAATTTTAAATACAATTGGAACGTCTAACTATTTACATGAAAAAAAGAGGCATGGTTTCACCCGTATTCAAATACATTTTCGCGTTAATTGTCGGCACAATGTTTTTATTGTTCTTCATAAGGTTTGGGCTACAATACATGGGCCAGCAATCTACGATTGAATCTTTCAGGCTAGTTTCAGGTTTTGACGACGTTCTTTCAGCTCTAGGCTCATCTACCGACAGCAACCAGGACTACAATCTTGGCAGGATAGTTACCTTTACCTTCAAGCCGGATAAAGAAAATAAACTTCGTTATCAGTTTAGGACAGGCTCATCATCCAAATCAATTAATTCATACAAAATCCTTTTCACGCCTAAAACCCTTAAAGGCAAAACCTTATACATTTTAACAAAACGCTGGCAGTTTCCTTATAGTGTAACCAACTTTTTTTACCTGACAAACTCTCAATACAAATACTTCATAATTTACGATTCAGACACTGAAGATTTCGCAAACGAGCTTGCCGGAAATGAAGAAGAATACACTACAGAGATTCCTTCTGCGTTTGGGGTAGAGATAATTGACAAAAATTCGTTAAAGGTTTCAGAATTAAAAAAGCAATTGTTAAAAGTCAAGCCAACATTCATCTTACTGTCCCAAGACTCAGCTTTAGAATCTAAGCTAAAAGACATTGACAACGCCAAGGTAAGGGTAGTCACTTTTGACGATGACAAAGAATATGGCACTATACTGTTTGAAGACGGCAACTCTTACCCGTTCATGAAACTTCCTATGTTCATTGGCGCAATCTTTGCTGAAGATTCCAAGTCTTATATTTACTCGGTCAACATGGCATTAAACAAACTTGGAATAATAACAAGGATTTACAACAACAAAAAAACTCTGCTTCAGAACAACCCTAACTACTACAGCTGCAACACTTACTCTTTGCTTGGCCGAGATTTGGACAATTTACTTTCACTAGCAAGAAGCCGTGAATACGATTATAACCAGTACAAACAAGTTATAGAAAACTTGGAAGACAACAACAAATTATTAGGTGGTGATTGCCCTGAAATCTTCTAAAGGCCAGATAGGCATGATGGAAAGCATCATGGTAATTTTTGTAATATTTATTATAATAGGCTTAGGCATGTACTTCTTTTTCAAAACTTCCATATCCCAAACAAAGAAAGTTGGCGAAGAAAGTTGCGTGTTGAGCACAGGCGAACAATTATCCTCAATCTTAAACCTTCCCGAGATAAAATGCAGCACCCAAGCTCATGATAACGATTGTGTTGACATTGCAAAAGTAATCTCCTACAAAAACGAACCCTCAATAAAAAATCTTAATAGAGGCTTATGCAAAAAATCCATAACTTTCATCCAGTCTTATCCAACTCCAAAAGTTAACGACACAGAATGCACAGAAGAGTTAATGCGTTCAGCTGAATACCCTGACAACTGTGACAAATGGACTTTATTTGAGCCTGGCAAAGAAGATATAAAAGGCAAGAAAAACGTTCAGATCCTGGAAACTCCTGTATCCTTATACTTTCCGAGCATAAACTCTTACAGGATGGGCAAGCTTAGATTAAAATTATATTTAAAATGATTAAAAAGAAAGCACAAGGCGGAGAAATGATAGGTTTGTTAGTTATAATTATTTTAATTTTAGTCTTGGTAGCATTCTTTTTCAGGTTTGCCTCAAAACCCAAAAGCAACATACAAGAAGAGTCAATAATCAGTATCCAACTAAACAACTTTTTGCAGGCTTATACTAAATATACTCCCTGCAGTTCAAAAACCATGGTAGACGTTATAGTTGCCTGTTCTGAATCCAAGTCTATATGCGGGTATGAAGATAGTTGTACATTAGTTAAAGATGAAAGTGATAATATGTTAAGAACATTTTTCAATAAAGAGTATTCCAGGGAAACAATAAAGATGACAATTAAAAACAACGACAAAGAATTAGTTTCTATTCCGGACATTGATCTTCAATGCAAACATAATATAGTTGAAGACAAAAACATTCCTCTTACAGACTTAAACATCAAATTAGTTTATTGTTTGTCTTAATTTAACAGTGGCAAATAACACAATAATTAAC
>RFJO01000037.1 GCA_003694495.1 Candidatus Woesearchaeota archaeon | reverse complement strand
ATATAAATATTAGAGTCTTGATATTCTTCTTTTAAAACAAACCAAAAGCTTTATAAATCATTTCTAAACTTAAGAGTAGTAGCATTTGGGGGTATTAATTATGAGAAAAAATGCAAAATTGTTTACACCAGAAGAATACATGTTTTTGCACCAGATTTATTTGAAAGATAAAGACGACACAAAGATATTTAAGAAGATCAAATCTAAAAAAGGCATTGGTCTTGATTTAACAGAAATCAAGCATGTGAAAAGAAAGTTTGCCAAATGGTTAGAAAACCAGGACAATGGCATATTCCTTCCAGACGGTGAAATGGAAGATAGAGGATTTTAACTATTTCTTATTTTTTAATATTAATATTAACCAAAGCAAGCTTAAGATGGCTATAATCGTATAAGTCCATGTTACATACTTTGCAAAGTTGTTTGCCTTAACCTCTTCAAGATAATAATCCTTCTGATTTAATCCAGTATCATTTAACAGAACAAAAGCATGATGATCATCATTCACGGAAAAACAAAAAGCCTGTGCATAAATCTTATGTTTAGCATAATGATAAAATTCATGCGACAACAACCCTACTGCAAATATTCCCGGGATTATCAAAATTGTAAAAAGCAAAGTTATTGCTACAGCTTTTATCAAATATTTTTTATCCATAATAAACAATCAGGGGCGTTTAGCCCCTGACTTTTCACCTCTTTATCCCTTTGCAAGAAAGGACTATATTTTTTTCGCCCAGACAAATTTTTGTTTAACTTCAGCTACAAATGTTTCGGGGTCCAGCACACCCAAATCCGACACAATTGCAGTAATATTATCAAAATTAATTTTTTCAAATGCATAATTTTTTATCATAACATTCTTTGGCGGCTTCTGCCACACTTCCTTGCTGCTTCTTTCTTCGATAACTTCTTGTTTGCCATATAATGTTTCAGGGTTAAACTTAAACGACGATGCGCAAATGTAAACCGGCACATCGTACTTCTTTGCAACTTCTGCAGCAAGTTCGCTTCCAATCTTGTTTATTACTTTAGTCGTTGTAATGCTGTCTGCGCCAAGCAACACCATGTCAGCATTTTTTATTGCAAGCCTCATTGCCGAATCCACATAATGATTAACCCTTATCCCTGCACCTGCAAGTTCCTTTGCTGTAATTCTTCCTTGAAGAACCGGTCTTGTCTCTGTGTTATTCACTTCAAACTTTTTAGATTTAAACGCTTGCTTTAATATGGATGTAACTGATGAAGAATGGCAGTGAGTATAGACTACAGATTTAGGTTTTATAAGATTTTTTCCGTATTTAACAATCTTTTTGAACGCATCTTCCCTAAGCTTAAGCGCCTCTCTGCAATATTGGTAAGTTACTTTGTTCAAATCATTTTTGGTAGATGTTTTAACATTATGGTACACATGGTTTAGAAAGTTCCTCATTTCCGGTTCTGTCGGTCTTGAATTAGATAACAAAGATACTGCCTTGTTAAGTTTTCTAAGGAATTCTTCTTTACTAGAATATTTAATTTTTTTTGAATAACTTCCCAAAGCCATTAACGCAGCTTTTGTAACATTAGTAGCGCCCTGGATTTTTAATGACTTAATATCATTAACAGTTTTTTTCAAATCCATACAAAACTAATGGCACTAAATGTTTTTAATTTTATCGGTATGATTTGCTAAGGAGATTTTATCAACAACTTTATCTATCACCACCCCAAACAAAGCCAAGATAGCTGTTGCTGAAATTAAGTAAACCCAATCTAATAAGTTTAGAGGAGTTACTTTAAAGACCTTATTAAGTGAAGTATACAACAATACAAACTGAAGCAGTATTGAAACTATAATTGAGATTGTAAGATATTTATTTGAAAACAATTCATCTGTGTAATGCCCTCTTATAACATAAACATTAATCAGTTCTAACAAGATTAAAAGAGTAAATGCCATAGTTTGCGCTTTTACGGCATCAACATTAACGTAATATCTAAAGATAGCTAAGACCATGCCTGTTATTATTGTACTTATCAACACAATCCTCAGCCAAAATGCTTTTGTAATAATATTTTCTTTCGGATTCCTTGGCTTTTGTTTCATGACATCCTTATCAGCCTCATCCAATCCTAAAGCAACAGCTGGCGGACCGTCTGTGATAAGGTTTATCCACAATATTTGTATTGCAATTAAAGGCAATGGCCAGCCAAACAATGACGCCAAGAATATTATCATAACTTCAGCTATGTTTGAAGATAATAGGTACCCGACAAATTTCCTTATATTATTAAATATCCCCCTGCCTTCTTCTATCGTAGCCACAATAGAGTTAAAATTGTCATCAACCAGAATCATCTTTGATGCTTCCTTTGCTACATCCGTGCCGGTTATACCCATTGCAATACCTATGTCAGCCTTTTTCAATGCTGGCGCATCATTCACGCCGTCACCAGTCATTGCAACAACATGGCCTTTTTTCTTCAACGCATCAACAATTTTAAGCTTATCACTTGGGTTTACCCTAGCATATATGCTAACCTCATCAACAATCTTTGCCAAGACATCAATCTTTTGAAGGTCCTCTCCAGTTAATGCCTTGCCGCATATCCCAATTTCTCTTCCTATTGCAACCGCTGTGCCGACATAGTCGCCTGTTATCATCACAACCCTTATTCCTGCTTGCTTACACTTCTTTATTGATTCTTTCACTCCAGGCCTAGGCGGATCCCTCATCGCTTGCAACCCTACAAAAACCAAATCCTTAACATCATCATGCTTATTTGTTTCCTTAAAAGCAAAACCTAATACTCTTAAAGCATTATCAGAACATTCGTCAATCACATCGATTATATCTTTTCTTTCCTTATTTGTCAATTTTGTAATTTTTCCGTCAACATAAACTTTGTTACACTTTTTCAGTATTACGTCTGGTGCACCTTTCACGTAGAGAAAATGTTTACCGTGTATTTTATGCAAAGTTGCCATAAACTTTCTTTCAGAGTTAAACGGCACTTCTTTCAGCCGTGGATGATTTTTTTCAAGTTCATCTTTTTTAATATTAAGCATCTTTGCACTTTCAAGCAAAGCTATCTCTGTAGGGTCACCATACATTTTCTTTTTTTGTGCATACGCATTATTGCATAACGCACCAATCTCAAACAAAAGCTTGGATTTTTTTACAGTTTCATCACTAATAAGCATTAGGTTTCTATTAGCATACACCTTCAACACTTTCATTTTATCCATAGTTAACGTACCAGTTTTATCTGTACAAATTACTGTTGTACTGCCTAAAGTTTCAACAGAAGGTAATTTTCTTATAAGCGCATTTCTTTTTATAAGCCGTTGTATCGCCAATGCCAAAGAAATTGTCACAACTGCCGGCAACCCTTCAGGTATTGCTGCAACTGCCAAGGCTACAGACGTCAACAACATGTCTATAAATTTGCCGCCTTTAATCAGTCCGAATATAAACACAACCAAAGCAGCAATTATTGTACCCACTGCCAAGAATTTTCCCAAGTCCTTAAGTTTTTTTTGTAAAGGCGTTTGTTCTTCTTTTATCTCTTGAATCATGCCTGCAATTTTACCAATTTCTGTGTTCATCCCTGTTGCTGTCACAATAGCTTTAGCTTTCCCTTCCACGACATTTGTGCCGGAATAAACCATATTTCGCCTTTCAGGAAGTATAGTCTTTTCATTGAAAACTTTTAGCAACTTCCTTACAGGTGTTGATTCACCTGTCAAAGACGACTCGACCACAGTCAAACCATCACATTCTATCAACCTTGCATCTGCCGGGACCTTATCACCTTCATTTAATATTATTACATCTCCCGGCACAATCTCTGAAGCAAGAACATTTTTAATTTCATTATCTCTCAAGACTTTTGCTTGCAACGCCGTTAACTTTTTCAACGCTTCAATGGACTTCTCTGCCCTGTACTCTTGAATAAAACCAAACACTGCATTGAACACAAGTATAATGATAATTACAATCGCATCAACTTTTTCGTCCAAAATAAACGACACAGCCACAGCAAAAAGCAGTATCCAAACTAATATAGTGTTAAACTGGCTTAAAAAAATCATTAAAGGCGAAATCTTTTTTTTCTTTTCAATTTCATTAGGGCCATACTTTTTTAATCTTTTTTCTGCTTCCTTGCTTGTTAGGCCTTTCTTATTAGTTTTTAGCAAACGAATTATTTTATCAATTGGCAAAGTATAAGGTGCAATAATTTTTAGCATTAAAAGTAAAAAGGTTTAAATATATTT
>RFJO01000036.1 GCA_003694495.1 Candidatus Woesearchaeota archaeon | reverse complement strand
AGCTTACACCATACTCAATTTTTCCTGTCCTATCCCTCACAGCTATCTTTTTTTCATCCACTTCTTTTTGTCCGATTATTACTATATAATTCACCTTTTCAATCTGCGCATCTCTAACCTTTTTGCTTATTGTCTTTTGCCTGTCATCAACTTCCACTCTTATATTATTTTCTTTTAGTTCCTTCTCAACTTCTTTTAAATAACCAAGCACATCATCATTAACATTCAACAGTTTAACTTGCACAGGACTAAGCCACAACGGAAACTTCCCTGCATAATGCTCGATAAGCTGTGCTATTGTTCTTTCATAACATCCGATAGAAGTTCTATGTATAACTATTGGCCGTTCTTCCTTGCCTTCTTTGTTGACATAAGTCATGTTAAACCTTTCCGGCAAGGCAAAATCTATTTGTACAGTAACTACTGTATCCTCTTTCCCGTAAACATTTTTCATTTGTATATCCAATTTTGGACCGTAAAACGCAGCTTCGCCTTTTTCTTCAGTATACTTCACGCCAGTCTTGTCAAGTATCCTCTTTAATATCTTTTCAGACTCATCCCACGCTTTCGGGTTATCTATATACTTCCCGTTATTATTCTCCGGGTCCCACCTTGAAAACCTGTACCAATAATCTTTTAAGCCCAATGTTTTAAATATGTAATTTATCAAATCTAGCACTGCAAAAAACTCTTGTTCAAGCTGATCCATTCTGCATATCAAATGCCCTTCAGAAATTGTAAACTGCCTAAGCCTTATCAGCCCATGCATTTCACCAGATTCTTCACGCCTAAACAACGTAGATGTTTCATTGTACCTTATAGGAAGCTCTTTATAACTTCTCAGTTTTGAATTATATATCTGGAACTGGAACGGGCAAGTCATCGGCCTCAACGCCATTACGTCATTCCCGTCTTTAACTATAAACATGCCATCTCTATAATGGTCCCAATGCCCTGAAACCTTGTAAAGCTCACTTTTTGCCATAAAGGGCGTTTTTGTTAACAAATAACCTCTTTTTTCTTCTTCATCCTCAACAAACCTTTGCAATATTTGAAAAAGCTTCGTCCCTTTCGGTGTGAATAACGGCAACCCCTGGCCTATAAGGTCTGAAGTCATATACAGCCCAAGCTCTCTTCCTAGTTTATTATGATCCCTCGCCAATGCATCCTCAAGCCGCTTCATAAAATTTTCATGTTCTTGGCTTGTTTTAAACCCCACACAATAAATTCTTGTTAATTGTTCATTGTCAGCATTATTTTTCCAATACGCACTGCCTAACCCCAACAGTTCAAACTTTGCCACATCTTTGGTTGATTTAACAAAAGCATCCTTATACAACGGCACAACTTCCAAATCCCCTACCTTGTACACATCAACATCTCCAACATCTTTCAGGATTTCTTTCTGAAGCCTTTGGTTGACATCTTTAGCTTCGACTTTTTCAAACTTCAATATTTTTCCTATAATTTTCTTCACTTGCTTTTTTATTTTCGGCAATGTTTCCTCGTTTAATTTGACTTTAGCAATATCCACATAAGCTCTGTCGCCATGCAAACCGATACTACCAACCTCTGCTTCTTTATATAAGTCACTCACTGCTTTCCCCACCATTGCGGCAACAGAAAGGTTATACTTTTCCTCTTCGGTTACAGACTCGTTATGGAACTCGAAAGGCTTATCAAAAAACTTTTTAACCTTCTCTCCAGGGCTAAGCTCCCTGCTCAGTTCAGACAAAGGATGCCCTTTACATTTCACTGTAAAGGCTTTATACCACCCAAACGGCGCCCTTTCAACATTATACTTTTCTTTAAGAATATTTTCAGCATTTTTTAACACATTGAGTGCAGTTTTCGGATTGCTAGGCTCAGATGTTAAATGCACATAAGGATACAACATAACATTTTCAACTTTCAATTCAGTTGCAAGCTTTTGGACTTCGTTAACAAGCTTTCCCACCATTTCCTCTTCGTTACCTTCATCCTTCTTTTCCACAGCTGTAAAAACAACCAAACATTCGTCCATATGTTGCTTTTTTTGTTCAATCTCTTCTGCATCTTTTATGGCTTTCTTTTTTGGTTCTACCTCAACCAAATCTGAATGTAATATTAAGATTTTCATTGCTTTAAGTAATAATCATGGCTAATTTATAAAATTAACTAAAATTATTGAGAATTCATATAATCTTCATAATCTTTTGGATGCATTGCATAGCATTCTTTCATAAGGTCCTCATCCTTAATATTTTGGCAGGAAGCTCTCTGATAAATCTCCATAAAATATTTGGCATCATTCAATGCATCTTCATCATTATATGACCTATATTTATTAATTGATATAACGTAGCCCAAAGATAATATATCAAGCAATTTTGCTGTCAACAAAACGCCATTCTTCTCTGCACTGTAATCAACTTCTGCCCCTGGATGTATTGGGTAGAACTTGTCAAGGAAAGCATAAACCACATCTACTGCATTATCCTTATCCTCTTTGTTTTGTAAATAAAAACTTCTAAGATTATAAGCCCTTGCCAATTCAATAAAACTATTAAGGTGAAGTTCTCTGGGGTTAGAGTATGTCTCAGTACACTCAAACTCGTCAAACTCGCAAGGAAAAATTTCATTAAGTTTCAAGATTTTCTCAAATTTCTCAATAGCAACATCTAATGATTGTGGATTCGTTAAAAAAGCCGTATCACTTAACGCTACAGCTTCATAATAATAATGCTTAGTTAATTCGTTCACTACTAAGTTTCGCAACCTTTTATTATAAAACCCATAATTTTGACCTTTTCTTAACAAATCTTCAAGCATAACTCTTTTCTTGCTTTGCAAGCCATCTACAGCATAACCGTTAAAATGTTTAACTTGAATTTTTGTCATTAAAAACCTAAGCTTAAAATAATCAATCACTTCATCGCTTTCCTTTCTTTCCTTATCACTATTTCTTTGTATCAACATTGCCATATAATCTTTAAACCCTTTGCTGTAAAGCAACTTTTCAACTTCATCAAACCAAACCTGCTGCGCATTTTGCCCATCATGTTTTTTCATCTCATTATTAAAAAATCTTCTAATTTCATTCTCGCTAGCATTAAAGATATAATTTGCCGCAAGATCAAGGTCACCATTAAATTTATTCCCTGCAAGAAAAAAGCCCAAGGCGGCTGCATTGTACTTATCTATATCGCCTATTTTCAATTCAAATGTTTCCTTTGGCACAGAATTAAATACATAGTTTGAGAGCATAAACCCAATGTCCCTATCCAACGCTATCCTATTAAATATCATATATAACCTATTAGCTTCAGCTGGAAACTCTGACACATCCTTTTTCCCGTCAATCTGGTTAAAATCATGTCCCAGTTCATGGTCAAAAGTGTTAATAAACCCCCTCCAGTCACCCTCAACCATTACAATTTCCCTCGTCCCATAACAATTAAAAGCACCATAACTGTCAGGAAGTTCCTCTCCCATCGTGCAATGTTCATATGCACCCTCTAGTCCTTTTCTGTCTTTAACAGTGTCAAGGAAAACTCCATCCAGTCCTTTCCATTTAAGGTTTCGTTGCTTTAACCTTCTCCTCACAAACTCGTTTTGGTCATTAACAAACATTCTAAAAAATAGGTTATTTTCATCAACAATATCCCATTCATAAATCAAACGTTTAAGGTCTCTTTTTTCTTGCACAGAAATAATACCGTCTGCTTTCATCTCAACTTCTTTACCTTGAGGATTAACACAAGCATTAGCTGCCAAAGTTAACGCAACAACGGGCTTTTTGATTTTGTTCAAAAGAGACATTTTACATTAATTAATGTACAATTCTTGTTTATAAATGTTTTTATTACTGTATAGTTACAATAAATTGGCTTTTTGGAGTTTTTTAAAATCTTTAAACCCTTGTTCAACGACTTCTTTAATTTTTCTCAAGTCTATATTTTCTGCTTTAATAGAAACAACATATGGTTCAGTTAATGGTTTGCCTATTTCTGTCATAAGCATAACCTCAACACATTTAGAATTTGCCTTTTTGACAAGGTCCTCAGCAATCTTTTGCGCCATTACTTGGTATATTTTTCCTGGATGGTTAATATTTTTCCCTGCATAACTCTCTATACTCATAGCCCTATTAGGCGTAATAAGCCCATTATACCTGTTACCTCTTCCAGCCTGGCCGTCATCTCCGTTTTCAGCGCTTAACCCTGTAACTGTTATGTAAAGGTTTTCGATTTTATCATATGAATCTAAGGTATTAATATGCACACTAACATTATGCAGGTTTTCAATGTAAGTTTTTATCTCATGTTTAAGTTCACGATAATGGTGCATGTTTTTTATATGCTTTGACACAAACGCTAACGCAATCGTCATGCTAACATTCTTTCCTTCCCTAACCCCCATAACCTTGACATCATACCCTACACCTTGAAACTTTTTTCTAAAATTCTCAGACGATATCAACTCTGCTGTATTTTTCACCATTTTTTCAAGAGGAGTTAACGGGTAAAACGCAACACCGATAGAGGTATCGTTTGCCACAGCAATTGCCCTTTTAAAGACTTGTTTAAGGTTTTGCGCACCTTCCTTGACTTGTATTTCCAGCTCATACGGCGCATTAAACTTTTGCATTACATCCTCAACCGCGTTCCTTATTATTTTTTCAATCGGCACTAACACATTTCCAACCTTTGTTACAGCCCGACCAGCAATGATTATTTTCATTGGCTCAATAATTTTGCCGGCGTTAAACTCAGGCACGGCCTTGCCAGCAACAATCAAAGCCTTATCCAAGTTATGATGCAAAACCTTTCCAAAATTTTTCAGGTAATACCTGCTTAACCTTTTAGAACATTCTTCTGTTAACACATCACACAACGTATCAGGATGACCCGAGCCTTTAACTTCAACGATTTCAACTTTGTTATTGTTAAGCTTGTCCACAACAATGTTTATCATAAATTATTATTGGGCAAGTAAATATAAAAAGTTTATCATTAGTAAAGATTATAAATCTTACAAACATTTCTCACTTATATGAAAATCGTTAACCCTATAGCATATGAAGACTACCACATGCACACATCCACTTTTTCAGATGGCATCCCAACATTAAATGAACTTGTTATCTATGCTGGCAAGATCGGGTTAAAAAAGATTGCCATAACTGACCATTGCCAGGCAAGCGCAGATTTCTATAAATACAACATGGCCCCCAGGGTTCTTGTAGATAGATGGTCAAACGTCCATAACGATGTTGAAGTGATTTTCGGCATTGAAGGCGACATCTTAGACGACAATGGCAACATGTCAAAAGATTTGCAAGGCATTCATGGCAAGGTTCTCATCGCATCTTTGCACCCTGAGACTTATACCGGCACTAACCCAACAAAAGCTTACATTGAAGCAATGAAAAATAACACAATCAGTTTCATTGGCCACCCTTGTGCAAAATATTTTGCAAGCAATGTTGATGTTATAGAACTTACCAGGGCTGCAAATGATTTAAATATTCCTTTAGAAGTTAACGGCGCAAGTCTAATGAACAACAGAACAAACCTCGCTAAGCTTGACACACTTCTTGAACATGCCAACAGAATAATCATCAACAGCGACGCCCACACATTATACGAATTAAAAAAAGTCCGGGAATTTGCTTTAGATTACTTATTCCATCATGGTTTTATTTAAACAAACTGCGTACATTTCTTTGTTGCCTTTCCTTGAAGCTTCAGGCTTAAACAAAACAACTTTCTTAAAATATACACTTAATTCATCAAGCAACCCTTTGACACCTTCACAAACAAAAAACTTCATCACAAAATTGCCATTTGTTTTGAGATATTTTTTCATAAACTTAACAACATCTTTTTCCAGTTCTAAAGCTTTATCCATATCAACCTCATTTAGCTTAGTTAATGGCCCAACATCAGAAAATATCGTGTCAAATTTTTGTAGAAGGTTTAACGTTTCAAACTTTTGGTGATAAAACTCTGTCCCTGGAACTTGTTTTACTGGTCTCTCATCCACACCTACAACTTTGCCATTTGTTAAATTTCTTAAGGCTTGCAAACAACCTCCCGGTGCAGATCCTAAATCTATAACATCCCCTTTAACAAAATTAAACTCGTCATTTATCTGCATAAGTTTTATTGCAGCTCTTGACCTGTACCCTTGCCTTAACGCCAGCCTGGAATACTTGTCACCTTTCTTCACGTTCAAGCACCCAGATTTCCCTTTCAATCTTGCTCTTCACTGCAACATAGACAATCGGTTTGGAAGCTTTAAACCCGTTTTGTTTAACTATCCTCATAAAATTCATTTTTACTCTTTTATTATTATACAACCTAAACCTTGGCACAATGATCACTATTTTACCCTTAACAACTTTAGCCAGGCCTTTTAAAAGTTGTTCATACATAGGTTTAAGCTGGTTCAAGATTTCTTTTGCTTTTTGTTCAGTCGGCAGCTTTTTCAGGAACGGCCCAATGTAAGGTTCTGTTGCCACGCCGTCAACCTTTTTAACATATTTGGTTATGTTAGTGCTATCGCCTTTAACGACCTTATATTTTGTATTAAGCTTATATTTCTTTGCCAGCCATTTTAAGTTAATCAAGGCATCATTCACACACTTTTGGTCTTTGTCAATCCCGACAACATTCAAGTTAAGCAACATTGCTTCCTGCAACAGCACACCAATGCCACAAAACGGGTCAAGCAGCGTTTCACCTTTTTTCAACCCTGCAAGGTTTATAAGAATTTTCGCCAACCTAATTGATATTGTATGCAACGGTCTTTGCCTTGGCCTGAGGTTATCCCTCTCTTTATATTCATTCGGGTTATAAACAGCTCTTACAATGCCAACTTTATCACCAAACAACACAACCTCAAACCCCTGGTTGACAATGTTCAAAGATTCACTTGGCGTCAAGAAAGGTTCGTTCTTTTTTGAAGATTTCAACATCGCTTTAAACTTTTCTTTCTTAAGTCTTTTTTTCAGATACTCCTTAACATCTTCATCATCAGCAAAATAACTGCTAACCCCGTAATAAATCCTGTTTTTTTTGCCTTCATACAACTCAACCTGGTCAAGGTTAAGCACTTCTGCAATTTTTACAATACCGCCTAAAGATTTTACAATATTTTTAGCGTTTATGTTTGACTCAAAGTTCACAACAGCTCCAAACTCGTTCACATCTTTTATTTCAAAGTTATACTCTTTTGACTTAAGAAACGTTTTCAGTTCTAGATAAGACAAATCTGGATCTCTGCCAAATATGAAAATATATTGCACCATACCTATAGCTAAATTAGAAACCTTTATAAATAAATCCCTTTTCCAATTGTTTTAGGTTGCTGCTTCAAAAATAGCGAGGTATATTTAAAATGGGTAAAGAAAAAATAGAAGCATTGATAGAAGGTGGCAAAGCTACCGCTGCACCGCCGTTAGGCCCGGCATTAGGTCCAATGGGGGTAAACATCGGTCAAGTTATCTCAGAGATAAACAAAAAAACTGAATCATTTAAAGGCATGAAAGTTCCTATAACTGTTATTATCGATACAGACACCAAGGATTTTGAGATTGAAGTTGGAACCCCGCCAACGTCTCAATTAATCAAAAAGGAACTTAACTTGCAGAAAGGTGCAAGTTATCCTAACATACAAAAGATAGCAAACATGTCCATTGAACAAGTTATCAAGGTTGCAAAAATGAAACTTGATTCATTGCATGTACCTTCATTAAAGTCCGCAGTTAAGACAATAATTGGTTCAGCAAATTCCTTAGGTGTTTTAGTGGAAGGAAAAAATGCCAAAGAAATCAACGCAGACATTGACTCAGGCAAGTTTGACAAAGAGATTGAAGCTGAAGCTACTGAAACCCCTGAAGAAAAGAAAGCTATATTAAAAGAACAGCTTGAAGCTGTGCAAAAGAAGTATGCTAAAGAGCTAGAAAAACGCAAAGTTTCAGCTGCACCTAAAGAGGATAATAAAGAAAAGAAAAAATAAATTCTTTTTTACTTTTTTCTACTAAAATGAAACAAGTTAAACAGTATTGTATCAGCTGAAGCATTTTTTCCAACAACCATCATAGGCACAACAGATATAGACTTAACTTCATCTCTCGGGTTTGCACCTTCCCAGTTATACCTTGTGAGAAGATATTTCATTATTCTATTCCAATGATGTTTTGCTTGTTCTGACGACCTTTGGAAGGCTTCCCTTATTGTAATCTTTCCATCTATATTCATGTCACTTTGCGGATCAAAAGCACTCCTAAAAAACATACTAGATCCTGCAAAATCCCTATCACTCCATCCATAGGTGTACTCGCCCGTGCTGGAAATGACAACATAATCGTCAAGGTTAAGTTTTTTTATGAACGCGCCTGAATGGCAAGCGTCTATGTACAATACACCTTTCCCAGGTTTAATTTTCTGCATCATTCTTGACAACCTTGAAGGTGTAAGTGAATCAGCAAAGATTTTCCCGTACATTTCAATCTCATACGGGTTACCATGCGTAGCTATACTTACCATAAGCACGTCATTTGAATCAACTTTCCTTGAAAGGTTTTGCAAAATATTTTCTAAGTTACGTATTGTAGCCATCTTTTTTTGAACTGGCTCATTAAACTCGTTTTCCCTTATTCTTTCAATAACCGAATGGTTTAACGGTTCACTAAAATCCGGTTTTCCATCGGCATAAAGGTAATAAATATTTTCATGCCTAAACCCCATTTCTTCAAGATATTTATAGACGTAGGTGCTTTGTAAGAAAAAACCATTCCTATCATAGGGATCACTCAAGCTCAACCCTTTTTCTCCCCTATTACTACCCACGACAACAACTGCATACTTTGTGACAGGGTTTTGGTCTAGATACCGCTCTTTTCTTAAGACATAATTGTTCTGTGGCTGGACTGAACATCCAGCTGCCATAATTGCGCCTGAAAGAATTAAGTTTTTAATCAATTTCATGGTTCTATTAGGAATAATTATAAGATATTTAAGAATTTATGTTTTTTAAACAAATTTTTAGTCTGTTACGGTTTTTTTACTTTTAATGTGCAAATTTTCTTAATAGTTAAATTTATAAATACCAATTATTTATCACAACAATATTAAATGGGGTTGTAGGGTAGCTTGGTCCATCCTTTCGGGTTTGGGACCCGAAGACCCAGGTTCGAATCCTGGCAACCCCATCTCAATTAATAGAAAGGTTTATAAATACAACAAATTTAATCCTTGCATAAGAGGCTTAAAATGAAAACTAAGAAAGTTGGTTCAACAGGGCGTTTTGGTCCAAGATATGGTAGAAAAGTCAAAGCAAAAATTCTTGCAGTTGAAAAGGTTCAAAAACAGAACCATAAATGTCCTTATTGTCATAGGTTAAGTGTAAAACGCGTTTCAGCTGGCATTTGGCACTGCAAAAAATGCGACGCCAAATTTACTGGCAAAGCCTATAGATTAGGAGAATAAAATGGTATCATACAAATGTTTCTATTGTGGCAAAGATATAAAGAACGATTATCTTAGAAAAAAAGTAAGATGTCCTTACTGTGGTGGCAAGATTTTATACAAAAGTCGCACAAAGAACAGCACTGTTAAAGCGAGGTAAACATGGATAAAGAAACAGAAAGCAACATTAACGAGTTGCAATTATTAGAACAAAACCTTCAAAATTTTGCAATGCAGCGTCAAAATTTTCAAGCACAAGTTTTAGAGATTGATAACGCATTAAAGGAGCTTGACAAAGCTGAAGCACCTTACTTTAAGATTGTTGGCAACATAATGGTTGCGTCTGATAAAGAATCCCTAAAAAAAGATTTAGAATCAAAAAAAGATATCCTTGAGTTGCGTATGAAAAGCGTTAAAAAGCAAGAAGATGCTTTAAACGAAAAAATGAAATCCTTACAGGAAAAAGTTATGAAAGAGCTGCAAGGAAAATAAAACTCTTGGGAGGCAAAAATGTCTGAGGAAATAATTGAACTTATTGAATCGCTTGAAATGATAGAACAAGACTTAGGCATTCCCAAAAATGTCAAATGCAAAATTCGCAACGCAATTCTTGCTCTTCAGGATACTTCTATAGAACTTAGCGTTAAAGCAAATAAGGCACTACAAGAACTAGACGAGATTTCAGATGATCCAAACATACCACCATATGTTAGGCCACAAATTTGGAACATTGTAAGTTTGCTGGCCGGACTATAGAAATATTTATAAATTCAACAAATATTCCTTTTCTTATAGCAAAAGGAGGCTCTTATTAAAAATGAAAGACACATGGCTTAAAATAAAAAACAAAGTAATGGGCAACGTTGACGACTATGACCTTAGCGATGATTATGAAGATGATTACTTAGAAATTGATTCTGATGAAGAACCAATAGAATCTAAAAAAAGGAAAATTACAGTTAGGCCATTTGTCATAAACGAATTTAATGATATAAAAGAGCCTTTAGACGTTTTAAGAGAAGGTTACACAATTGTGTTGCTTAACATTAAATCTCTAAAAGATTCTGACATAATGGAACTAAAACGTGTTGTAAACAAGTTAAAGAAAACTTGCGACGCTATAAGCGGCGACATAGCCGGTTTTGGTGATGATTGGATTGTTGTTACTCCTAGCTTTGCTGAAATCTACCGCAATTGAAATCCAAAAGGTATTTAAATATAATTTATTTCTTTTTTGAACATGGAAAAACTTGAAAATCAAAAATGTCCTATGTGCTTTAAAGATACGTGCACACTAACTGAAGAAGAAGTAGATGTACCATACTTCGGCAAAGTATATTTGTTTGGAATGCAGTGTTCTGATTGCGGGTTTAAGATGTCCGATCTAGAAGCTGAAGAGAATAAAGGCCCGATAACTATTAAAATTGAAACATCTTCACCAGAAGATTTAAACATTCGCGTTGTAAAATCCGGTGCTGCCACAATAAAGATTCCTACTTTAAAGACCACAATATCACCTGGCAACACACCAGAAGGTTACATTTCAAACATTGAGGGGGTATTAAAAAGGGTAAAAAAAGTTATAGAAGAACAAAGAGACTTAGCTTCAGCAGATGGTGACAAGGCTGCGAAAACCCGTGCAAAAAATCTTCTCAAAAAGATTTGGAAAATTGAATGCGGCGACTTGCCTGTAAAGATTATCATTGAAGACCCGACAGGCAACTCTGCAATTGTTTCTGATAAAGCTGTTGTTGAAAAGCTTAAAAAGAAATGAAACACTTCATTCGTTACTGGCTACCGCTCATTTTATATTTATGCTTAATCTTTTACCTATCTTCCTTGCCCCAGCCTACAAACTCAGGTTTAATTGTTACCTTCAGTTACCAAGACAAACTATTTCATATTATTGAATATTCGATTTTATCTATCCTAATTTTTAGAACAAACTTAAATAAAGGCAGATCATTCATTTTAAGTTCAGTCTTTGGCATACTTGACGAGATTCATCAATCATTTGTGCCAAGTAGATATTTTTCTTTATTAGACATAGCTGCAAACATTATTGGCTCTTTGGTTGTGTTTCTTGTAAACAAAAAGATGCATACTTCCTCACGTCATAAGATTTAACTGCATCTAGCAAAGATTTTATTTCATAGAACCCTTCGCTTACCTCAGTTTTAGCGCAAATAACATAACTTGCCATTAACAGCTCATACATTGGCCTTGACATTTTAGGCTTCCCATCATACTCTGCCAAAACTTCTTTTTCGACTAAAGATTCTAACAGTCTCGCTATCCTTTCATCTTTCCTTGTTAATCCCCTTATCTTATTATAAAATTCATCTTCGCCATTAGCTTCTTGTTGAGCTTGTATATACTCAGGGTTAGTCAACAACTCTTGTTCAAGTATACTTTGTATTTTGCTTTTTATTACACCTGCAACTTCTTTCTTGACTGGCACAGCTCTATATTGTTTCATGTAAGACACGCTTCCATCATAATTAAAGAACACTTCCGAATATGTGAAAGGCTTATCATTATGTACTAAAGTTAACTGCAACTGCATGCCTAAAGATGCCAGTTCTGCATAGCTATAACTTAAACCGTTTGGTACAAGGATCTCACAAGATTGCATTTTAGTGCTATATTGCTCTAAAAGAATATATAAATCATTCGGCACAAAATATTTAAACTAAGTTTATAGTTTTATAATACAATGAAAGTTATTTATATAAAAAGTAGAAGCAATATTGATTTAAAAAAAGTATTAAAAGGTCTAAAATTCAAAGGCAAGCTTGGCTTAGTAACCACCATTCAGCACACGCATAAACTTAAAGAAGCCCAGGAACTTATCCCCAACTCTGTCATAGCTGGCCAAATTCTCGGCTGCAATGCATCATTGGCAAAAAAGATTGAAAACAAGGTTGACGCTTTTTTATACATCGGCTCAGGCAACTTTCATCCAATAGAGATTGCTTTAGAGACATCCAAGCCAGTATACTGGGCAAACCCTTTTACGAATAAAGTGACCAAAATCTCAAATGAATTAATAGAAAAACGCAAGAAGCGTATAAAGGGCGCGTACTTAAAATATCTCACTTCAAACAAGGTAGGTGTTTTAGTGTCCACCAAGTCAGGCCAAAACCATCTTAATGACGCGGTCAATTTTAAAAAATCTGTTCATGACAAAAAAGTTTACATTTTCCTGTTCAACACGCTTAACATTAACGGCTTAGAAGACTTCCCTGACATTGACTGTTGGGTAAACACTGCCTGCCCACGCATAGCAATTGAAGATTATGAAAAGTTTAACAAACCTGTAATCAACCTCTCAGACTTAAAAAAGCTTATAAACTAAAAAAGTTTACATTTTTTTATGATAGTCATTCAAACAAACACGGATTCTAGAGAAGAAGCTGAAGAAATTGCAAGAGTTCTCTTGCACAAAAAGCTTATCTTTGCTGCGCACATTAACCAAACCAAAGCATTTTATCTTTGGAAAGGCAACAGGGTAGAAGGCAAAGAATACGTGATAACCATGCGTACTCTTGACGATAAAAAAGATGCAGCTGTAAAACTTATCGAAGAGCTTCACTCATACCAAGTTCCGCCCATAGTAATTTTCCCAGCGCTAACTTCATCCAACTCTTATGATAATAAAATCAAAGACGAGTTAGAATAAATGGACTGGCCGGGATTCGAACCCGGGGCCTCCGCCACGCCAAGGCGGCACTCTACCGGACTGAGCTACCAGCCCAAACTATTTCAGGCTTTCCCCCGCATCTTCAAATTTAAGATTGCCTTTAATTAACTCTCTAAGTATATTTTTACATTTATCAACTTCAACCAAAACCTGTTTCATCGAATCTCTATCCCTTAATGTGACTTTGTTATTATCCATGGTATCAAAATCAACCGTAATCCCATAATTTGTACCGATTTCATCCTGTCTTCTATATCTCCTTCCAATACTGCCGGATTCATCATAGAACGCCTTAAATTCGTAGTTTAGTTCTGTGAAAAGCTTTTTTGCAATTGTAGGCAATTCTTCTTTTTTTACTAAAGGGAACACTGCCACATCTATCGGTGACACATTTGGCGGGAACTTAAACAAAGTTCTTTCTTTTTCCTCAGCATAAAACACATCCATCAACGCCCAAACGTTCCTGTCCACACCAAAACTAAGTTCAAGCACATGGGGTATATACCTTTTATTTTCATCGACAACTTCGAGTTTTTGTTTAGAACCTTTTTGGTGACCGCCAATGTCATGATCTCCCCTATAATGCAAACCTGCAACTTCCTTAAACCCGCCTAAAGATTCAAGGTTAAGTTCTATATCAAAATGAATCTTATTATAAAAAGCCCTTTCTTCTTCTGACAATTCTCTTAACCTAAAAAGTTCTTTAGGTATCCTAAGCTTATCTAGGTAAAACTGTTGTATTTTTGCAGCATGATACAAATAAAATCTAGGAAGTTTTAGTTCTTTATTCGCTTCCTCACATTTAACTTTATTTATTTTTTTGTCATTATGCAAATACAATAAAAGTTCATAATCCTTGACCTCATCCCAGTTATCACACTCATCAATCTTATCCGGGTCAAAAAATATCTGCAACTCTGCTTGTGTAAATTCTCTCAACCTAAAAAATCCCTGCCTTGGCGAAATTTCATTCCTGAAAGCCTTCCCTATCACTGCCAATCCCATTGGCATTTTTCTTCTCAGCGCTTCATGTTCACGTTTAAAAGCAAGGTAAGGTGACTGAGCTGATTCCGGCCTAAGATACATTACATCCTGCCCGGTTGCGCCAACCTTTAACTTAAACATCATGTTAAACATCTTTACCTCTGTAAGCTCAGCAGAACATTTCGGGCAAAGCAGTTTATTGTCCTGTATTAACTTTGTCAAAGCATCTTCACTAAGACCTTGAGCTTCAATTTTCAAAGATTTCTCTATCAGCTCGTCTGCCCTATATCTAGAATGACACTTTTTACACTCTGTTAAAGGATCATTAAAATGTTCAAGATGCCCTGAAGCCTTGAACACATCTTCAGGCATAATTACACAATCATCAATTTCAAAATAATATGGGTTTAAGCTCAAAAAGGTTTTTCTCCACAAATTTTCCCATTTCTGTTTAACCCTCGTCCCAAGGTGCCCATACGTCCAAAACCCAGCTTTAGCACAATATATCTCTGCAGACGGGTAAAAGAAACCCCTGCTATTAGCAACTTTCATAATTTTTTCAGATTTTGTTTCCAATACCATAATCATTATTTATAATCAAGGTTATTTTATAAATATTTCGGGTTAATTTTTACAAAAGAAAAAAATATTTAAATAAATTTCATTCTGATAAAAATTAATGATTTTCAAAGTGTTTGGAGATTTACATGGAAATACACCTAGTATTAAAGACAATTTTGATGCTATTATTTCCCCTGGAGACTTTTCTGCAACATTTAGCAGGGAATACAAGTTCAAAGCTATGAGAGATTCAAAAAGACTCAACAAAAAAGTTAACTGGAAATCTTATCTTAACAAAGAAGAAGTAAAAAAAATTTTAGAAAAAGAAAAGTTTTCAATGTACAAAGTTTTGAACTACCTTAATTCATTCAACAAACCAGTTTACTTTGTGCCTGGCAACTACGAGCCTAGGCCAAACAAGCTAAACAAAATTATTAAGGATTTTCCCAACCTTATAAACTGTCATTTAAAACTTATAAAGTTAAACGAGTTAAACATAATCGGTTATGGTTACAACACTCACCCTGAGATCCCACAGAATAAGAAAGATAAAATGATATATTCAAATGTCTTAGAACAAGACAAAATTGAGTACAAAAAAAACAAAAAAATTCTTTTTTCCCTATTTAAGAAATCTAACAAACCCACCACCTTAATAACACACAACCCTCCATTTAAGACGCCATTAGACATTGTACTTTGGCAAGGATCTCCACGTTACAACGAACATTTGGGCTCAGTCTTAACAAGAGAACTGATTGAAACATTCAACCCTATTGTCTGTTGTTCAGGCCACATGCACGAACATCATAGCAGTTATAAACTTAACAACACTCTTTGCATAAACCCTGGTGAAAAAGATTGCTTATTAAAAATCAATGGCAACCATGCTCAAGCAAACATTTAATAATATTCTGTTTAAACTTTTCAATATCCTTCTTCATCACTCTTCCTCCAGCTGCAGGCACATGCCCGCCCCCTGAAGCATTTTCCAAACCTTCTATAGCCTTTTTTACTAGCTCATTCACTTTTACCTTTTTATCCTGTCTTCTTAACGATAACCTATAGAACTCTTCCCCTGCATCTTGGAGTATAACAAATGTCTTGTTTGGTTCCTTAAACGAAACTCTTGTTGACAAAGTCGAACCTATACTATATTTTGACTTGAATTCGAACCATACCAAATCACCAAACCTTTCAGCTTTTTGTTTAAACTCTTTATATGCCTTAAATAATTCTTCGCTGATAATTTCTTTATATTTTATAAGTTTAGATTTCTCTACATCATCAGCACTACCCGCTTTCATAACCTCCTCAAAACAAACCTTCACTACATCTCCTTCGAATTCTAAAGCTGAAGCTATTGTCCTCATCGCATGACCCAATTGTCCTTCAAGGATTTTATTTTTATCATACCCATATTTATCACATACTTTGTCAATAAACGGCTTCCATCTCCTCCAAGCCGCATCGCCTATTAAGCCCACACAAACCAACCAATCTAATTCATCAAGGCAAACAAATTCGGTAACTAAATCGTAAACAAACTTCGCAGTCACATAAGAGCTAGGTTCCTTATCGTGTAAAAGCTGAGGTTTAAGAATTAACAACGAATCATCCTGAACATATAACTTATGATGGTCTATCACACACACTTCTGCAAATTCTTTTATTTTATGTATTCTTTCTGGATATTGATCAACTGCCATGTCTAGAAATACAACCTTATTAATTTCACCCTGTTTTAGTTTATTTACATTTTCATCGTTTATATACAAATCTCCGTGATCTTGCCATAAGACCATGTCAGCTGTTTTCCCTCTAAATTTTTCTAATGCTTTATTAAATATAACTGCAGCAGCCATCCCATCCGGGTCTGGGTCAAAAAATATTGCAACTTTATCATTACCTTTAATGTTACTAAAGAATTCTTCAAATCTTTGCTTTAGATCCATTGGGTAAATAAAGAAAACAACATTAATTAAAAGTTTTTTGGTTAAAACAATCTTCAAAACTCTTCCGTCCGTGAAAGAATTCCCTTACATGGTTTACAAACCCTAAAAAATCATCAAACTGTCGTTCAGCCATTGAATAAACTTTCCACAATATCTTAGCGAGATCATCTTGCTTATCAACATCAATTATGTCACTCAACTTAAAACCATCTTTTCTTAACATGTAATCTGATGAAAATGTAGCAAACAGTTCATGGTCAAACCTTCTTGTCATTTCATCTAAGCTTTTCCCTTGCATATCATACAACGCATGTCCAGCTTCATGCGCAACTTCTTCTTTATGCACAGATTTGAATTTAGGAAACAACACAATTTTTGAATTAAAGTAAATCCTTGCCTTTTTTGGCTTAAAACCATTGTTCACAATGTCATCCAAATAACTTTTAGCCTTATCAACATACTCAGGCGCTAAGGGTTCCATTTTAAGCCTATAGTGATAAGATTCCATAATTATGCTATTAACGATCCTTTTAGCCTTTTTTTCGTCTTTCAAATCATCAACAAAGTCAGGATCTTTAAACGCAAGGTATGCAATACATGCGTCATAGCCTGAATATATGAACCAACCTTTTTCATCTATTGAGTCATCAGCACCCATAACATTTGCCAGAGTTTTATATGTTTCAAAGAAATAGGTGCCCACTTCTTTTTTTAATAAAAATAGCTTACTATAATCCATATTTGGAAGGATAAAAATTATATATATAAACTTTATCCTTATAATTTATATGAAAGAAGAACTTGACCAGCATTTCATGAAAGATAAAGATGCAATTAACTTAATTGTTAAGTCACTAAACTTGTCAAAATCTGATAATGTTTTAGAGATTGGTGCAGGCAATGGCGCTCTTACAAAAGAATTAATTGGCAAATGCAATTTAACAATAATAGAAAAAGATAAAGAAATGACTAATTTAAAAGCGTTAAACTGCAAAATTGTATATGGCGATGGTGTCAGATACTTGAAAAAAAACAAGAGGTTTAATAAGATCACTGGCAACATTCCTTATTCAATTTCCGAACCGTTGTTTAATGTATTACTAAAAACAAACTTTGGACTTGCCGTATTTACTGTTGGGATAAAGTTCGCAAAAAAATTAACTAACGTTATTGACTCAAAACTATCAATCATAGCACCATTGTTCTTTAATATTAAAATAATAAAAACACTTCCGAAATCATCGTTTCATCCTGAGCCTAAGACAGAATCAGCAATAATCTTAATAAAACCTAAAAAAAGGTTAAAAAAGCATGATAAGATTTTGAAAGACTTTTTTCTTCAGACGGACAAGCTTGCAAAGAATGCGTTAAGAGAGTCACTTACAAAGTTAGGGTACACCAAAAGAGAATCAAGAAGCATTATTGAAAAAAATAAATTAAATCTAAGCAAAAATACAAAAAACATTTCACTAGAAGATGCAAAAAAAATTAAAGAAATTATTTATTCTTTTTAGGTTTTGTCTTTTTATGTTTTATTATAACTCTTGGCTTTACTTTTTCCCTCATAAGTTCCATTTTTTCATTTCTTACTTTAATGAAATAAACCAATGATAAAATTAATAAAGTCAAAGCAATCACTGCAAGCACAACAATCCCTATAGTTCTCCAAGGCATTTTAAAAGGTTCTTTTTGTTCTTCTGTTACTTGATTTTGTTGAGGCTGTTCTTGAGTCACTGCTGATTCATTTGCCTTAGGTTCCTCTTTTGTTTGTTCTTCTGTTGTGGTCTCAGAACTCTTTGCCAAAGCTCTTACTGCAAAATAACTAAAGCCAGTTGTAGTTGCTTCATAATAAACATAATCCTGTTCAGACTTTGTCACTACAGTGTCTAAGTTTTTCCACTCGTTGTTCTCGTATCTTGCCAACACAATGTCACCTGTATTTAAGCTATTTGATGCTAACCAACTCCTTTCAACCTTAAACTTAATCTTAGCCTGCTCAATTTTGTCATCTGGCAGGGCAACATTACTAAACTGCCAATATTTGTACACTTTTCCTTCCGGCTGTGTTACAGCTGATGGCTTCTCAACAAACTTTTCGACAACAATTTTTACACCGTAAACAGCTTCTTTAACCTTCAATTTAATCTCTGTAATACCTATTGCATCGCTTGTAAGCTTAACTGTTTTTTCTGCTCCTGGCTCAATATTACCAACAATATAAGATATTTTATCCTCAACCTGATCTGTTGAAGCTAAACTTGTTGTTGTAGTTGAAGATGAACTACTGCTAGAATCATCGCTTGAACAACTTTGTGATGTTGCAGGTTTTTCTAGCTCAGTTCCACAACCATTAGTATCTGTCACTGTCCTTGTTTGAGTTCCACTACTACAACTTGACCACGAACCAACTGTCCAGTTTTCCCTACACATTGATTGCGCAACAGAGTAGCTTAACCCGGAAACTTTAAGTCGACCATTAACTTCACTACACGTCAAACTTCCTGAAGCAGTGCCATTACACCTCACTCTTGTTTCCCCTGTGCCTTCACAGGTCGGCGTAAGGGTTGTATTCAAACCAGGTTCGGCATCATACACACATACCCATTCTTGGGTATCATTTTTCTTGTTTACATACACTACTTTAGTGCCTGACACCGCACCTGCATTCCTTACCACTACTCTTCCAACATTTTCTGTACTTGACTCTATCTCAATTGTTAAGTTTGAAAGCACTAACTTTGAAGAGTTAGATAGAGATTTATTAAAGACAACAATTGGCGCAGTACCATTTGTTGCATTTACAACATAAGTCCCCGTAAAGTTCAGGCTCATATTATTTGAGCCGTTAACATACAACTCAAAGCCAGGCACATTTGTGTTTACATTAGACGAATTCCCTGTTATCGTATCTGCAGCATCATTCACCCCATCATTGTCATCATCATTATCATCCGCGTCAGCCGTACCATCACCGTCTGTATCTGGCTGGGTGTAAAACGATGTAGTATTATACTTAACATTTCCGCTAGCGTCTGTTGCGTACACTACAACATTATGACTTCCATAGGTTGCCAAACTTAAGTTTGTAACATTAGATGAACAATTTGTGCACAATGTTGTATTAGCCCCGCCATCCAAACTATATACAATCGTACTCATATCTGATACAGACACAACCATATTTAATTTAGTCGATGTTAAGTTGTATGTTTTATTGTACACCCCTAAATAAATCATTGGCCCGTCATACCTTGAAAAGTTATAAGTCAAAGACGTATTTGTCTGGTTAAAAGCATCCCAGCACGTTACACTCCAGTTATGCGAACCTAAGCTTAATCCGCTAACTGTTCTAGTATTCGTACCGTTAACTGCTGAAATCTGTGACACGTTAACACTACCGTCAATGCTTAAGTTACAGGTCAAACTTAAAGATATATCAGTTAAGCTCCAGTTGAATGTTCTATAACTTAAAGATGAATTTGAATTATTCAACGGCAAGTTTAATGTCAACCCTGGAGCCAAGGAATCCACATAAAAGTTTTGGTCCACTACACTATAATTAGTTGCCGACCTGTTACATGTTACTCTTACAGTATTACTGCCCTGTGATGCTGTAAATGAGGCATTAAAGAACGTTCCTGCACTATCGCTTAAGTTTCCTGTCATGCTCACATTAGCTGCACCGTTTAGTGAATACACACAAGTTGCGGTTACGTTCGTTGTAACATTTAAGTATAACGAGTCAGTTGTATAACTTGTGTTCAACGGGTACCACACTGTAACATAGCCCCCTATGGCTACTGAACCGGAGATTATCGACCCGATGTTAGTAAAGTGCGGGATCTTCATGTAAAGCATTTCATCTGACTTGTTTATGTAACAGTACTGGTCAGCGCTTAATATTGCAGCATCATTATAACAATACATTCCACCAGCACTTCTATTCAGCCAAGACAAATTATAATCACTATAATCGCTTGGAACATTTGCTGCACTAGGATCACTGTCAGCTGTCCAAACCACGTTCCAATCATTGTCATAAAGGTAATCCAGCCTTACATATATCGGTTCATTAATGTCAACCTTTGAAGTATTTATTGGCACACCAACTATAGCCGCGTCATATATGTCTGGCGCCAATGACCCAAACTTCCACAACTCTTCCAGGCTATCCCCAGAATCATTCTCAAAGTTAGCATTTTGGCTCATGACTGCATCTGGCGGCCCTGAAGCCAATAAGTCTACCCCTATAAAGAACACTTCAGGCTGATCTTCACCAAGGAAAATATCTATATTAGCCTTTCCTGCCATCAAGGCCTGCATTGGATTAAACTCTCCATTAAGCTGATCACCAATCATACAATTACTTTCGTCAAATCCCGGCTTGCTACACTCAGGTGTATTCTTAACAAAAAGTACTCCTATCCCTGCCAAATCTGAAAAATTTTCAACTGTAGCATTAACCCCTGCATCTTCATCAAACTTCTGCAAGTTAAACGAATTCAAGGTTACAGTTATATTATCTAACGAAGTGTTAATTTTTTTCTCAAACGGCGCAAATTGATTACTAAAAAATTTCATAGTTATTTCACTGCTTTGTAACATTGGCAGCTCAAAATAAGAGTAGCCTGACTCAGGCATTGTAACCTGATCAATAAACCTTCTTAACTCATAGCCGTTAGCTAAAGTTTCATACACTTCCACATGCAAATCCGTGATTGGCGAACTTTGATCCTCACCATTAATAAGTGTAACTTTAAACTTAGAAGTGTTAACTTTGTTACCTTGAGTGTCTGAATAAAGACCATTCGTTGGTGTCATTGTCAAATTAATGGTCATATCACCAGTAACAGTTATATTCTGGAACACAGCAAAAAACTCTCCATCATCATCTAAACTATAATTATGTGCAAACCCAACTAATACTTGCTCTATCCCAGATGGTGCGCCTAATACCGAATAATTGTAAAACGCTACAGACATTTTACCGGTTGAGTCAGGCATTTGCATCCCTGCGCTTGTATTAAGCACCGACATTCCGAAATTTATCTCAGAGTTTTGCGGCAACATTCCTGCTGGTGCAAGGTTAGGCATTAGATAACTAACATTAACTGCAGAAGTGTTACCGTCAACCCAGATCCAACCATAGACATTATAATCATAATTCTCTAAAGACTTATTTATATACAACACATAATCCTGGCTAGAGTATGCGCTTATATTATTAATACTTTCAGTTATCGGCGGCGCAGCTTCCCATTCAGAGAACACTTCTGGATTTTTCATCATAAGCAATGTATAGTTCCTTCCCCTCGGCACATATATTTTAGTAGTATTAACATAGTTAAACATACTTTCTTCTATCGGGAAACCCAAGTTATTATCAAACAAAAGATAATTAAACCCTGTTGCTGCAGTACCATTATGTGCCCTTATCTCCAATGTTGCCGCTGTGATAAGATAGAACGTTGCGCCATCCAAAAAGTTAGCAATATCTGCACCAGGCAATTCTGGCAAAATTGGACTCATTTCAGTAACATTTCCAGTTTTATCATCGCTTCGGTAGGTAATTTTTATTTTATAGAACTTATCATAGCTTGAATTCAAATTTGCAATCTCAAACCCTCCTGTAGAATTAGTATAATCTGAAGCTATTAATGTATAAGTTGGTGGTTGACCTGGGTTCATTGCAACATCATACACTGTCACGTTAGCATTTTGCACTGCAGCAAATGTACTATTTTTCACTTGCCCATGCAAAGTAAATGCACCTACACTACTAACCCCAAACAAGATTAGCAAAAAGAACAAAATAAATTTTACAAACCTCTTTTTCATAAATACCTACCTCTTTTTTTGATTAGTATTGTATCTTTTTAAACCTTTCGTTCAAGACTTTAAAGCTTCCTCAATCACGTCAGGATGCCAGTTCTTTGACTTAAGCCTTTCCCTTATTGTTTCATCCGCAAACCCCATCTGCCTCATTTGTTTAACATAATTTATCAATGGAGACGTTACAACTTGCGCCTTTACTGGCACATTAGGAGACTGTGGCGGTGTTTCTTCTTTAACTTCCTGCACATTAATTTCAGGCTTAGCTACTTCATCCTTCACTGTTTCATTCTCTTTTATAACTTCTTGGGTATTCTCTGTTTTTGCTTCTTCATTTTTTAAGGATTCGTCAAGCATCGGCTTTGTTTCTGTTTGCAACATTGGCTTTTCAGGCTCTACCTTTTCCTCCTCAACCTCTTCTTCTTCATCTTTTTTTGTAAACTTTTTAACAACTAAGAATATAACCACTCCAAGCACAACCAACGCAGCCACACCTCCAATTATAAGTAAAGGATTTAAGCTGGATTTTTGTTGTATTGGCACATTCGTTTTTGTTGCTGGCGGCGCAACAGACTTTGTTTTGTTCTCTTCTTTTTGTTGGGTATCATTTGTTGTTTGTGTTTGCACATTTTCTACAGCCTTGCCCTTAATAACAAAATAACTAAACCCTGTTGTTATTGCTTCAAAGTATACTACGTCCTGTTCAAGTTTAGTTGACTTTGTTTCCAAGTCTTGCCATGCATTGTTACTGTACCTTGACAGAACAATATCTTCACTGTTAAACCCGTTAGAATTCATCCAACTTCTTTCCACCTTAAATTTTATTTTAGCCTGCTCAATTTTTTCATCTGGAAGATTTTGGTTATCAAACTCAAGATACCTATAAACTTTTCCTTCTGGTGAGGTTAAGTTAGCAGGCAAAGAGGAAAGCTTTGACAATACTATTTTCACTCCGTTAGCATCTTCTTTAAGCTTCAACTCAACACTTTCAACCCCTATAGCTTCAGCATTCAATTCAACCAGCTTAACATCTCCTGCCTTGACTTCTCCCACGATCATTGAAACTTTTTCATCAACATTACTTGTACTTCCTGCTGATGATGTGCTTGAGGAAGAAGATTCATTAGATGAAGATGTACAACTTTGCGACGTTGCGGGTTTTTCCAGCTCAGTTCCACAACCGTTAGAATCTGTCACAGTTCTTGTTTGTGTACTATCACTACAACTTGACCAAGAGCCAACACTCCAGTTTTCTTCACACATTGCTTGCACGACTGAATAACTCAACCCCCACACCCTCAACTTACCATTTTCTTTTTCACAATGATACTTCCCTGTTGCCGTGCCGTTACACCTCACCCTTATTTCACCACTTCCTTGACATGTTGGCGTAAGCGTAGTATTCAACCCAGGGTTAGAATCTTTCACGCACACCCACCCATGTGTTGAATTTAGCACGTTCACGTAAACAGTTTTATTTGTTCCGTTAAATGGTTCTAAATTTCTTACCACAACTTTTCCAAACTGATCATTCTTATCCTCAACTTCAACTGAAACATTGGCAAGCACCAACCTTGACAAGTTAGTAAAATTATGCTGTAAACTTACTATTACATCATAAGAAGCATTTGTTATGTTTATTTGCAAAACTCCTGTATAGTTCTTTGAAAGGTTTAATGAACCATTCACCATCATAGATAAGTTCCAAATGTTTGTTGCTATATTTGTTGTATTACCGATTAAGGTATCATTCACGTCCCATATATTATCTGCATCAGAATCATTATCATGCGCATCGATTGTACCATTCGCGTCAGTATCTAGCTGTAACCAAAAATCCCGATAAGTTTGGTTAAGGTTGCCTGAATAATCAACTATGTAAGCTCTCAGTTTATGCTGCCCGAAACTTAACATTGTTAAGTTAACTTTCCCTTGACTACACCAGGTGCACAAGGTAAAATTACCTTCCCCGTCAAGGTTATACATAATCCTGCCAAGCTCTGTTGCCTGTATTTCTACAGTTTGCCTCAGGTTGCTAACATTCAATGTAGCATTCTCCGGCGTTATTATATATACATATGGCCCTTCCCCTCTTGAATAATTGAAAGACAATGTTCTATTCGTATGATTAAAATAATCCCAGCAGGTAAGGTTCCATTCATGCGACCCGTAATCCAAATTATTTATTGCAACTGTATATGAACGATTGTTTGTCACATTAAGGTTAGACTTATTCACTACTGAATCCAAGGTAAGATTACATTTTAGGCTTCTATTGTTAGAATAATCCACAGCTGTCCAGTTAAACAGCACATCATCGTTAGAAGAGTTAGTATTATTCAGCGGCCAATTAACTTCTATTGTCGGCACTCTTGTATACACGCTAAAATTCAATGTAAAGCTAGTGTTAGAATTGTTCGCCCAATCCCAGCAAGTAACATTCATGTTATGTTCACCGTTTGGGAATGTATCAACTGTATAATTATCAGTGGTATCGTTAAGTGTTATAAATGTTAGAGTATTGTTT